>NZ_JBEXSZ010000117.1:0-26804 GCF_040613865.1 Streptomyces sp. NPDC006197
AGGAAGTCGAGCACCGGCTCGGAGTCGGTGAAGTGCCCGACCTGCGGACGGTCCCGGGAGGCGAGGGCGCGGACGTACGGGGCGAGCGCCGCGGCGTTCGAGGACCGGGGTCCGGGGCGCGGGAAGAACTCAGATCCGGTCCAGGACCCGCGTCAGCAGCTCACCCATCCGCGCCGCCGAGTCGCGCCCCGCCTGGAGCACTTCCTCGTGGTTCAGCGGCTCGCCCGAGAGTCCCGCCGCCAGGTTGGTGACGAGGGAGATGCCGAGGACCTCGGCGCCGGCCTCGCGGGCCGCGATGGCCTCCAGGACGGTGGACATGCCGACGAGGTCGCCGCCCATGACGCGGACCATGTTGATCTCGGCCGGGGTCTCGTAGTGCGGGCCGGGGAACTGGACGTACACGCCCTCCTCCAGCGTCTCGTCGACCTCCTTGCACAGCGCGCGCAGGCGCGGCGAGTACAGGTCGGTGAGGTCGACGAAGTTCGCGCCGACGATCGGGGAGGCGGCCGTCAGGTTGATGTGGTCGCTGATGAGGACCGGCTGGCCGGGGCGCATGCCCTCGCGGAGGCCGCCGCAGCCGTTGGTCAGGACGACGGTCTTGCAGCCGGCGGCGACGGCGGTGCGGACGCCGTGGGCGACGGAGGCGACGCCCCGGCCCTCGTAGAAGTGGGTGCGGCCGAGGAAGACCAGCGCGCGCTTCTCACCGATCTTGTACGAGCGGACCTTGCCGCCGTGGCCCTCGACGGCCGGCGGCGGGAAGCCGGGGAGCTCGGTCACCGGGAACTCGGCCTCGGGGGTCCCGAGGGCGTCGACGGCGGGCGCCCAGCCGGAGCCCATGACCAGGGCGACGTCGTGGTTCTCGACACCGGTCAGCTCGCGAAGACGTGCGGCAGCGGCCTCGGCGGCCTCGTACGGGGTGGCAGTTGCGTTCACTGACTCTCTCGCCTCGGGGAGGGGGGTCCGAGGGGAACCCCGGACGGATTTGGTACGCGCAGCAGCGTAGCCGGAGAATTCCTACGCGCGTAGATGACGATGCTGACGGACATGCGATCGTTGTCTTGTCGTTTCCGACGAACGGCGGAAATCGGTCACCCGGACGGAGCGCCAGGTCCACCGGGGATCGGCCCGGCTCAGCAGGGGCGTTTGCGCAACTCCATCACGTAGTCGTGCGGCGCGCCCGCCGACTCGGCCGCGTCGGCGACCTCGCCCAGGTACCGCGCGGACGGCAGCCCGCCCTCGTACGCGTTGAGGACGTACACCCAGGCCGGCTCCTCGCCGTCCAGGGTGTGCACCCGCACCCGCATCCGCCGGTAGATGTCGAGGCCCACGCCCTCCCACCGGTCCATGGAGTCCTCGTCCATCGGCGCGATGTCGTACAGCGCCACGAAGACCTGGGAGCGCGGGGCCTCCACGATCGTGGCCAGCGCTCCCTCCCAGCCCATCTGCTCGCCGCCGAAGGTGAGCCGCCAGCCGTTCAGCCAGCCGGTGCCGCGCAGCGGGGAGTGCGGTGCGCGGCGGCTCATCAGCCGCGCGTCGAGGTTGCCGGCGAAAGCGGCGTAGAGCGACATGGGACCGAGAGTACGGGAGGGGGCGGGGTGTCCGACGAAACCCGAGGTGGGGGCCGCACGGACCTCGGAGCGGGGTCGGCCGGAGCCCGGCGCGGGGCTGCGGGACTCCCGAGTACGGCCCTCCGGGGCCCCGGAGCACGGCCCTCCGGGCCCCGGACGCGACCCCTCCGGGCCCCGGGCGCGACCGCCCTGGCCCCGACCCGGGCCCGGCCGGGCGTCCGCGCGTCCCTTCGGCAGGCCCCGGCGCGAGGGCGCGCCGGGAGTGCGGGAGAATGGGCTACGCACTTGAAGCGTGCGGGACAATGGCGTACGCACTGCACCCCAGCGGGGGGACTCCCCGGCAGAACGAGAGCGCGAGGCGTAGATCCCAGTGACCCGGATCGTGATCATCGGCGGCGGACCCGGCGGATACGAGGCGGCCCTGGTGGGCGCCCAACTCGGCGCGGAGGTGACCGTCGTCGACACCGACGGACTCGGCGGCGCCTCCGTCCTGACCGACTGCGTCCCCTCCAAGACCCTGATCGCCACCGCCGAGGTGATGACCACCTTCGACTCCTCCTACGAGGAGCTGGGCATCATCGTCGCGGACGACACCCCGCACATCGAGCAGGCCGCCCGGGTCGTCGGCGTGGACCTCGGCAAGGTGAACCGACGGGTGAAGCGCCTCGCGCTCGCCCAGTCCCACGACATCACCGCCTCCGTCACCCGGGCCGGCGCCCGGGTCCTGCGCGGCCGCGGCCGGCTGGACGGGCGGCAGGCGATGGACGGCTCCCGCCAGGTGGTCGTCACCGCCGCCGACGGCACCGAGGAGACGCTGACCGCCGACGCGGTGCTGATCGCGACCGGCGGCCACCCGCGCGAGGTGCCCGACGCCAAGCCGGACGGCGAGCGCATCCTGAACTGGACCCAGGTCTACGACCTGAAGGAGCTCCCCGAGGAGCTCATCGTGGTCGGCTCCGGCGTCACCGGTGCCGAGTTCGCCGGTGCCTACCAGGCGCTCGGCTCCCGGGTCACCCTCGTCTCCTCCCGCGACCGCGTCCTGCCCGGTGAGGACCCGGACGCCGCCGCCGTCCTGGAGGACGTCTTCCGGCGCCGCGGCATGAACGTCATGGCCCGCTCCCGCGCCGAGTCCGCCAAGCGGGTCGGCGACCGCGTCGAGGTCACCCTCTCCGACGGCCGGGTCATCTCCGGCACCCACTGCCTGATGGCGGTCGGCGCGATCCCGAACTCGGCCGGAATGGGTCTGGAGGAGGCGGGGGTCCGGCTGAAGGACTCCGGTCACATCTGGACCGACAAGGTCTCCCGTACGACCGCCCCCGGCGTCTACGCGGCCGGCGACGTCACGGGCGTCTTCGCGCTCGCCTCGGTCGCCGCCATGCAGGGCCGGATCGCGATGTACCACTTCCTCGGCGACGCGGTGGCCCCGCTCAACCTGAAGACGGTCTCCTCGAACGTCTTCACCGACCCCGAGATCGCCACCGTCGGCTACACCCAGGCCGACGTGGACGCGGGCAAGATCGACGCCAAGGTCGTCAAGCTGCCGCTGCTGCGCAACCCCCGCGCGAAGATGCAGGGCATCCGGGACGGCTTCGTGAAGATCTTCTGCCGTCCGGGCACCGGCATCGTGGTCGGCGGCTGTGTCGTCGCGCCGAAGGCGAGCGAACTGATCCATCCGATCTCGATCGCGGTCGACAACAATCTGACGGTCGAACAGATCGCAAATGCTTTCACCGTGTACCCCTCCCTGTCGGGCTCGATCGCGGAAGTGGCACGGCAGTTGCACACCCGAAAGGCGACCGGCGAGGCCTGAGGCCCCGCCCCGCGCGGGCCCCGGCCTGCGGGAACGGTTCGCCGACTCGGACAACCCCCGGCAATCCCGGGCATAGAACGATCAACGACGGGGCCTCCCATACCACTTGGAGGCCCCGTCCGTGCGCATCTTCTGCAATTCGGCGCATAGTGCTGAAAACTATCGGCCGGTCACGTTACTGTCAGTTTCGTGTTCGCTGCAGAACGTCGCCAGTTGATCCTCGAAATGGTGCGAGCCAATGGGGCCGTGTCGCTCCGCGAGCTCGCCCGCGTCGTCCAGACCTCTGAAGTGACCGTACGGAGAGACGTACGGGCCCTTGAGGCAGAAGGACTCCTCGACCGCCGCCACGGCGGTGCGGTGTTGCCGGGCGGATTCACGCGAGAATCCGGCTTCCCGCAGAAATCCCATCTCGCCACAGCGGAGAAGACGGCCATCGCCGACGTCGCCGCGAGCCTCGTCGAAGAGGGCGAGGCCATCGTCGTCGGCGCCGGGACGACCACGCAGGAGCTGGCCCGCCGGCTCGCCCGCGTGCCCGGTCTGACCGTGGTCACCAACTCCCTGCTCGTCGCCCAGGCCCTCGCCCACGCCAACCGGGTCGAGGTCGTCATGACCGGCGGCACCCTGCGCGGCTCCAACTACGCCCTCGTGGGCAGCGGGGCCGAGCAGTCGCTCCAGGGGCTCCGGGTCTCCCGGGCCTTCCTCTCCGGCAGCGGTCTGACCGCCGAGCGCGGCCTGTCCACGTCCAACATGCTCTCCGCGAGCGTGGACCGGGCGCTCGTGCAGGCGGCGGCCGAGGTCGTGGTCCTCGCCGACCACACCAAGCTCGGCTCCGACACCATGTTCCAGACGGTGCCGACGGACGTCATCACCCGCCTGGTGACCGACGAGCCCCCCGCCCACGACGAGCGGGCCGCCACCGAGCTCCAGGCCCTCGCCGACCAGGGCGTGCAGATCGCCGTCGCCGGTACGGGCGCGGCGGCCGGTCCCGCCGGTGGTGAGCAGCTCCCCCCGGGCGCCCGGCCCCGCCGTGACATGCCGCTCCCTGTCCAGCGCGGACGGATGGCGGCCGGTCAGTTCCGGGGACCGGGCGGCGCGATGGCCGCGGAGACGCTGGAGCGCACGGCCCGGGTCGCGGACATGCGCCGCCGCTGAAGCCGCCCGAGGGACCCTCCCCCAGGGGTCCCACGCCGTTCGGTCCCTCCGGTCAATCCTTGAGCCCCCGAAGCGTCAGCGCGAGCAGGCGGTCCGCCAGAAGCGCGTCCTCCGGGCACTGTTCCGCCGCCAGCGCGATCGCGTTGGTCAGCTGCATCAGGTCGCCGATCGACACGTCGGCGCGCACCTGGCCCGCCTCCTGGGCCCGTTCCAGCAGCCGCTCGCCCGCCGCGCGCAGCGGGTCGCTGCACCGCGCCAGGGCCGAACTCCGGTCGTGCGAGGCGGACATCAGCGCGTGCGCCAGCCCCCGGTACTCGCCCGCGTGGGCGATCAGCGCCCGCAGCCACTCCACGAGCGCCCGGCACGGCGCGTCGGCCTCCGCGAACTCCCGGGAGCGGTCCAGCAGTTCGGCCA
This sequence comes from Streptomyces sp. NPDC006197, assembly GCF_040613865.1. Classification (NCBI taxonomy): domain Bacteria; kingdom Bacillati; phylum Actinomycetota; class Actinomycetes; order Kitasatosporales; family Streptomycetaceae; genus Streptomyces; species Streptomyces sp. NPDC006197. The sequence goes on from NZ_JBEXSZ010000117.1 coordinate 4,945, forward strand.
GCGCCTCCTGGAAGACCGCGTTCAGCAGGTCGGCACGGGTGGGGAAGTGACGGTAGAGGGTGCCGATCCCCACGCCCGCGCGGCGCGCGACCTCCTCCAGGGGTGCGTCCGCGCCCTGTTCCGCGAAGGCGGCGCGGGCTTCGATGAGCAGTCGCTCGTGGTTGCGGCGTGCGTCGGCGCGCATGTGCGAAGAAGGTCCCCTCGACGAAGGGCCCGCAGGCGGCTGCCTGCGGGCCCTTCGTACCGTACTGGTCGCGACGGATCAGTCCTTGATGTCGCAGATGGTGGCGCCGGAGGTGATGGAGGCGCCGACCTCGGCGGTCAGGCCCTTGACGGTGCCGGAACGGTGGGCGTTGAGGGGCTGCTCCATCTTCATGGCCTCCAGGACGACGATCAGATCGCCCTCCTTGACCTCCTGGCCCTCCTCGACCGCGACCTTCACGATCGTGCCCTGCATCGGGGACGCGAGGGTGTCGCCCGAGGCGGTCGGGCCGGACTTCTTCGCCGCGCGCCGCTTCGGCTTCGCACCGGCCGCCAGGCCCGTGCGCGCCAGCGTCATGCCGAGCGAGGACGGCAGGGAGACCTCCAGGCGCTTGCCGCCGACCTCGACGACGATCGTCTCGCGGCCCGTCTCGTCCTCGTCCGCCTCGGCGCCGGCCGGGGCGAACGGCTTGATCTCGTTGACGAACTCCGTCTCGATCCAGCGGGTGTGGATGCGGAACGGGTCGGCGGTGAAGGCCGGGTCGACCACGACGGCCTGGTGGAACGGGATCGCCGTCGCCATGCCCTCGACCTTGAACTCCGCCAGGGCGCGGGCGGCGCGCTGGAGGGCCTGCTCGCGGGTGGCGCCGGTGACGATCAGCTTGGCCAGGAGCGAGTCCCAGGCCGGGCCGATCACGGAGCCGGACTCGACGCCCGCGTCGAGGCGGACGCCCGGGCCGGTCGGCGGCTGGAAGAGGGTGACCGTGCCGGGGGCGGGCAGGAAGTTGCGGCCCGGGTCCTCGCCGTTGATGCGGAACTCGAAGGAGTGACCGCGGATCTCCGGGTCGCCGTAGCCGAGCTCCTCGCCGTCGGCGATGCGGAACATCTCCCGCACCAGGTCGAGGCCCGTGACCTCCTCGGTCACCGGGTGTTCGACCTGCAGACGCGTGTTGACCTCCAGGAAGGAGATCGTGCCGTCGAGGCCGACGAGGAACTCGACCGTGCCGGCGCCGACGTAGCCGGCCTCCTTCAGGATCGCCTTCGACGCCGCGTACAGCTGCTCGTTCTGCTCCTGGGTCAGGAACGGCGCGGGGGCCTCCTCGACCAGCTTCTGGTGACGGCGCTGCAGCGAGCAGTCGCGCGTCGAGACGACGACCACGTTGCCGTGGGAGTCGGCCAGGCACTGGGTCTCGACGTGGCGGGGCTTGTCGAGGTAGCGCTCGACGAAGCACTCGCCCCGGCCGAAGGCCGCCACGGCCTCGCGGACGGCGGAGTCGTACAGCTCCGGCACCTCTTCGAGCGTGCGGGCGACCTTCAGGCCGCGGCCGCCGCCGCCGAAGGCGGCCTTGATCGCGATCGGCAGGCCGTGCTCCTCGGCGAACGCCACGACCTCCTCGGCACCCGAGACCGGGTCCGGGGTGCCGGCGACCAGCGGGGCGCCGGCGCGCTGCGCGATGTGACGGGCGGCGACCTTGTCGCCCAGGTCCCGGATCGCCTGCGGCGGCGGGCCGATCCAGGTCAGACCGGCGTCCAGGACCGCCTGCGCGAACTCCGCGTTCTCGGAGAGGAACCCGTAACCCGGGTGGACCGCGTCCGCGCCCGAGTCCTTCGCGGCCTGCAGGACCTTCGCCATGTCCAGATAACTGGTCGCCGGAGTGTCACCGCCCAGAGCGAACGCCTCGTCCGCCGCCCGGACGTGCAGAGCGTCCCGGTCCGGCTCGGCGTACACGGCCACGCTGCCGATACCCGCGTCCCGGCACGCCCGGGCCACACGGACAGCGATTTCGCCACGGTTGGCGATGAGCACCTTGCGCACGATGGCTCCCTCCTTGAAAACAAGCTGAGTTTAGGGACTGCCGACACGGCCTTTCGACCCGTCCCCAGTGGTGAGCTTGCCCACACGGAGCGTGACCCCGGGCCCGCTCGGGTCGTGAATTCCCTTGTCGCACCACGGTACGCAGGGTTCCTTTACGGCACAGTAGCTCCGCGGTGTGGCGCAGGTCTCTGTTCGTGCGGCCAGGGGCCATTCGGGTTTCTTTGTGGAGTCCCTACGAATGGCGCAGCGATTCTTTGCCGAGCCGTCCGCCGGCTCCCCGCCGTCGCCCGCCGTGTGGGAACCCTTGTCCGACTGTTTACCGGCCAGTAGCCTTCGCGCTGTCGATCGTACTGTCGGTAACAGGCGAATCCAGGGGGTGGCCGAGGTGGCCCGCAGACCGATAGCGCTCGTGACGGCCGCGGTGCTCTTCCTCGAAGCGCCCGGAATCGTCGCGATCAACGCCGTCATGGCGCGCTTCACGAAGGCCCAGTCGATGTCCCTCGACGGCATGGACCCCGACGCGATGGTCGCCGGCACCTGGGGGCTCGGCATCGCCTCCGGCGCCGCCCTCCTCCTCTGCGCCCTCGTCGCCCTCCTCGCGGGCGTCCGCGACCGCCGGCCGGGCCGCTTCGGCCGGGCGCTCCTCATCGGCTGCGCGATCGTCCACGGCGTCCTCGGCGCGGTCGCCGTCGCCCTCCTCGGCTGGGGCCCCTTCGCCTTCCTCGTGGCCGTGCTCGGGCTGGTCGTCCTCACCCTGGTGGCGTACGGCGAGGGGCACGGGAAGGGCGCCGACGCCCCCGAGGGGGCACCGGCGTCCGCGTAGCGCCCTTGCGGGCCGTCAGGCCCAGAGGTCGGTGATCTCGACGTCCAGCTTGCGCAGGAGCCGGCGCAGGAGCGGCAGGGACAGGCCGATCACATTGCCCGGGTCGCCGTCGATGCCGTCGATGAACGGCGCCGAACGGCCGTCCAGGGTGAACGCGCCCGCCACGTGGAGCGGTTCGCCGCTCGCCACGTACGCGGCGATCTCCTCGTCCGTCGGCTCGCCGAAGCGGACCACGGTGGAGGCCGTCGCCGACTCGAAGCGCTTGGCGGCCGTGTCGTAGACGCAGTGGCCGGTCTGGAGGATGCCCACCCGGCCGCGCATCGCCTTCCAGCGGGCGGTGGCCTCCTCGGCGTCGGCCGGCTTGCCGAGGGCCTGCTTGTCGAGCTCCAGGACCGAGTCGCAGCCGATGACGAGCGCGCCGAACGCCTCGGGCCGGGCGGCGACATGAGCGGCCTTCGCCTCCGCGAGGGCGAGCGCGAGCTCGGCCGGCGTCGGGGCGTGGACCTTGTCCTCGTCGACGCCGCTCACGATCACCTCGGGAGCGAGTCCGGCCTGCCGGAGCAGCCCGAGCCGGGCGGGGGAGGCGGAGGCGAGCACGACACGGCGCGGATCAGCAGTCATGGGGGCAGCGTAGCCAGTGGCGGGGTGCGCACGCGCGCGTGGCTCGGTCCGTGCGTCCGGGGCTTGGTGCACGCACGCGTGGCCGGGCCGTACGCGCGCGGTCAGCGGGCGCTGGCCACGAACATCGCCACCACCATCGCCAGCGCCAGCAGCACGCCCGTGCGGCGGAGCATCGCCTGCATGTCGCGCAGGAACTTCGGCGGCTGGTTCTTCGGGTCGGACCACAGCATGCCTTCGATCCTGCGGGCGGGACGCGCGGGGCGCCTGAGTACGGATACTCAGGCGCCCCGGTGCGGAAGGACTCATTCGTGTCCGTCCGCCTCATGTCCGTACGAACACCCCGTCCCGCGCGGCCGCGAGCGCCGCCGCCACCGCCCGTTCCGCGACGGCCGCGTCGAGCTCCTCGCGGGTGACCGTGAACCGGTAGTAGAGCGGCGCGGAGACGGCGCGGAGCAGTTCCACGGGGTCCGTCCCCGCCGGGATCTCGCCGCGCGCCGTGCCCTTGGCGACGACGGGGGCCCATTCGGCGAGCCGGGTCCGGTAGAAGCCGGCGAGGGCGCGGGCGCACTCCTCGTCGCAGGCCGCGGCGGCGATGACCGCGCGGAAGACGGCGCCCATCCGGGGGTCGGCGAGGGTGGCCCGGACGAGTTCGGCGTTGGCCCGCAGGTCGCCCGCGAGGCTGCCGGTGTCGGAGGCGGGGAGCGACTGCTCGGCCATGTCGTGCAGGAGGTCGGCGACCAGGCCGACGGGGGAGCCCCAGCGGCGGTAGACGGTGGTCTTGCCGACGCCGGCGCCCGCGGCGATCCGGTCCATGTTCAGGGCGTGGAAGCCGGTGTCGGCGAGGGCCTCCAGGGTGGCGTCGAGGACCGCCCTGCGGACCTTCGCGGTGCGGCCGCCGGGGCGCGTGGTGCCGGGCGTGGCCGGCCGGCTCTCAGTCAAACGGGTCTCCTGTTCCATTAAGGCCATCGACTCTGCTACGGTACGGGACATCTTAACGGAACCCAGCTCCCATTAAGGGGTCGTACGCATGGCAGCCCTCGATCTCCCCACGTCCACACCCGCCTCCGTCTCCACGGACCCCGCCGAAGCCCGGATGACCGGGCGGATGCGGCTCGTCCTCGTCGTCCTCCTCCTCGCCCAGTTCATGCTGGCCGTCGACTTCTCGATCCTGAACGTCGCCCTGCCCGTCATCGGCGAGGGACTCGGCTTCACCCTCGGCGGCCTCCAGTGGATCGCCACCGCGTTCGCCCTCGCCGCCGCCGGATTCACCCTCCTCTTCGGGCGCGTCGCCGACCTGGTCGGACGCCGCCGCCTCTTCCTCGGCGGCATGGCCGTCCTCGGCGTCTCGTCCCTCGTGGGAGGCCTCGCCACCGGCCCCGAGATGCTGATGGCCGCCCGCGTCGCCCAGGGCCTCGCGACCGCCGCCGTCACCCCCGCCGGGCTCTCCCTGCTCACCGCCTCCTTCCCCGAGGGCCCGCTGCGGGCCAAGGCGCTGGGGCTGAACGGCGCCCTCATGTCCGCGGGCTTCACCACCGGGGCGATCCTCGGCGGCGTCCTCACCGACCTGCTCTCCTGGCGCTGGGCCTTCCTCGTCAACGTCCCGGTGGCCCTCGCCGTGCTCCTCGTCGCCCCCGCCGTCCTGAAGGAGAGCCGCCCCGCCGTCCGGCCCCGCCTCGACGTGCCCGGCGCCGTCACCGTCACCGGCGGACTCCTCGCCCTCGTCTACGGCCTGACCGTCACCGGCGAGCACGGCTGGACCGACCCCACGGCGCTCGTCTCCCTCGCGATCGGCGCCGCGCTCCTCGCCGCCTTCGTCCTCGTCGAGCGGCGGGCCGCCTCGCCCCTCGTCCCGATCCGCGTCCTGAAGCGCCGCACGGTCGTCTGGGGCAACCTCGCCGGGCTCGTCGCCTTCGTCACCGAGACCTCCCTGGTCTTCCTGATGACCCTGTACCTCCAGGACGTCCTGGGCTTCTCCCCGCTCGCCGCCGGACTCTCCTTCGGCGTCCTCGGCGCCGGCACGGTCCTCGGCGGAGTGGCCGCCTCCCGCTTCATCGGCCGCTTCGGCGCCCGTGCCGCCCTCGTCTCCGGCGGACTCCTCCAGGCCGCCGCCACGCTCGCCCTGTACGGACTCGGCGACGACCGCGGCAGCCTCGCGCTGCTGCTCGCCGCCACCTTCGTCGGCGGCGTCGGCAACATGCTCGCGATCGTCGGCTTCATGGTCACCGCCACCTCCGGCCTCCCCGACGGCGAGCAGGGCATGGCGACCGGACTCGCGACCATGACCCAGCAGATCGGCATCACCATGGGCACGCCGGTCATGAGCGCCGTCGTCGTCACCGCGCCCGTGCTCCTCGACGGCATCGGCCGCGCGGTCCTCGTCAACGCCGCGATCGTCGCCGCCGGAGCCGTGCTCTCCGGCCTCTTCCTGCGCCGTGCATGACCGGCGCCGGGGCATGCGAAAGGCCGGACCTCCCGCACAAGGGGTCCGGCCTTTCGCCTGCCGCGACGGCTACACGGGCCAGTACGACCGCGCCCAGGCCCGCGGGCCCGGCTGCTGCCGTACCGCCCGCGCGATACGGGAGGGGTCCGACCACCCCTCCGGTACCGCCGGGCCGCCCGCCTCGGCGGACGCCGCCGCCGTGGCCGCGGCCCGGGCTTGAACCACCGCCAGTGCGGCGGCCAACTCCTCCGGAGTCGGGTTGCCTCGTACGACCTTGATCATGTCGGCTCCTTGAGGGTCCGGACGGGCTAGAGCGGGATGTTGCCGTGCTTCTTCGGAGGCAGGGATTCCCGCTTCGTACGGAGCTGACGCAGGCCCTTCACGATCTGCGGGCGCGTGTCCGACGGCAGGATCACGCCGTCGATGTAGCCGCGCTCGGCCGCCGTGTACGGGTTGAGCAGGGCGTCCTCGTACTCCTGGATGAGCCGGGCGCGCACCGCCTCCACGTCCTCGCCGTTCGCCTCCGCCTCCGCGATCGTGCGGCGGTGCAGGATGTTCACCGCGCCCTGCGCGCCCATGACCGCGATCTGCGCCGTCGGCCACGCCAGGTTCAGGTCGGCGCCCAGGTGCTTGGAGCCCATGACGTCGTACGCGCCGCCGAAGGCCTTCCGCGTGATGACCGTGATCAGCGGGACCGTCGCCTCCGCGTACGCGTAGATCAGCTTCGCGCCGCGCCGGATGATGCCGCCGTACTCCTGGTCCACGCCCGGCAGGAAGCCGGGCACGTCCACGAACGTCAGCACCGGGATGTTGAAGGCGTCGCACGTCCGGACGAACCGCGCCGCCTTCTCCGAGGCGTCGATGTCCAGGCAGCCGGCGAACTGCATCGGCTGGTTCGCGACCACGCCCACCGGGAAGCCCTCGACCCGGCCGAAGCCGGTCACGATGTTCGGCGCGAACAGCGCCTGCGTCTCCAGGAACTCGCCGTCGTCGAGGACGTGCTCGATGACCTTGTGCATGTCGTACGGCTGGTTCGCCGAGTCCGGGATCAGCGTGTCGAGCTCGCGGTCCTCGTCCGTCACCCCGGTCTCCGCGACCTCCGGGAAGGCCGGCGGCTCCGAGAGATTGTTCGAAGGGAGGTACGAGAGCAGGGACTTGACGTACTCGATCGCGTCCTTCTCGTCACCCGCCAGGTGGTGCGCCACGCCCGACGTCGAGTTGTGCGTCCGGGCGCCGCCCAGCTCCTCGAAGCCCACGTCCTCGCCGGTCACCGTCTTGATGACGTCCGGTCCCGTGATGAACATGTGCGAGGTCTGGTCCACCATCACCGTGAAGTCGGTGATCGCGGGGGAGTACACCGCGCCGCCCGCGGCGGGACCGACGATCAGGGAGATCTGCGGGATCACCCCGGAGGCGTGCGTGTTGCGGCGGAAGATCTCGCCGTACATGCCGAGCGCGCTCACACCCTCCTGGATGCGGGCGCCGCCGGAGTCGTTGATGCCGATGACCGGGCAGCCCGTCTTCAGCGCGAAGTCCATCACCTTGATGATCTTCTGGCCGTACGTCTCGCCCAGCGCGCCGCCGAAGACCGTGAAGTCCTGCGAGAACACGGCGACCGGACGGCCGTCCACCGTGCCGTAGCCGGTGACGACACCGTCTCCGTACGGCCGGTTCTTCTCCAGGCCGAAGTTGGTCGAGCGGTGCCGGGCCAGCTCGTCCAGCTCCACGAACGAATCCTCGTCCAGGAGGAGGGCGATCCGTTCGCGCGCGGTCAGCTTGCCCTTGGCGTGCTGCTTCTCCACCGCGCGCTCCGAGCCGGCGTGCGTGGCCTCGTCGATACGGCGCTTGAGGTCCGCGATCTTGCCCGCGGTCGTGTGAATGTCGATCTCGTACTGCTCTGCCGGCTCGGACATCGGGATGCGGCTCCCTGCCTGGTCACGGGGGGTTCGTTGACTACTAATGGGCTACTGCTGGCCTACTGACCCGTAGCGTATCGACGGCGATACGGTTCGGCACTGCGGTCTTTGCCACACCTAGTCTGGCTTGCATGACGACCTCCCAAGGCTCCGGCGGACCCTGGTCCGACCTCGACCGGCCCCCGCTGAACGCCCCCGCGCTGCGCCGCGCGCTCGTCCTCCCCGACGGCCTGTGGACCTCCCTCGACGTGGTCACCAGCACCGGCTCCACCAACAGCGACCTCGCCGCCCGGGCCGACGAACTGCCCGAAGGCGCCGTGCTCGTGGCCGAGGAGCAGACCTCGGGCCGCGGCCGGCTGGACCGCACCTGGACCGCGCCCGCCCGCTCCGGGCTCTTCCTCTCCGTCCTCCTCAAGCCCGCCGTGCCCGTCCACCGCTGGGGCTGGCTCCCGCTGCTCACCGGCGTGGCCGCCGCCACCGGCCTCGCGAAGGCCGCCGGCGTCGACACCTCCCTCAAGTGGCCCAACGACCTCCTGGTTTCCGTCGCGGGCGAGGAACGCAAGGCCGGCGGCATCCTCGCCGAGCGGGCCGGCGCCGACGCCATCGTCGTCGGCCTCGGCATCAACGTCACCCTCCGCGAGGACGAGCTGCCCGTCCCGGCGGCCGGCTCCCTCCTCCTCGCCGACGCGGTCTCCACCGACCGCGACACCCTCCTGCGGGCCGTTCTGCGCTCCCTGGAGCAGTACTACGGCGACTGGGTGCGGGCCGACGGCGACCCCGCCGCCTCCGGCCTCCAGGCGGCCTACGCCGCCGGCTGCGCCACCCTCGGCCGCCGCGTCCGCGCCGAGCTGCCCGGCGAGCGGATGCTGGAGGGAGAGGCCGTCGCCCTGGACGGCGACGGCCGCCTGGTCGTCGCCACGGAAGGCGGCGGCACGGAAGCGGTGGGAGCGGGCGACATCGTCCACCTGCGGACGTAGACGTAGACGTGGACGTAGGTGTGGGCAATCGTTCCGCCAGGGGCGAGGGGGGTCCCCCCTGCTCGAGCGAAGCCGAGAGCTTGGGGGAGGGTGGGCACACCGGGACCCGCCGCGCGCCGCGCCCTCCCGGCCGTTCACCAGGAGGGCCCGCGCACCGACGGGGCCCGCACCGACCCGGCCCCGAGACCCACGCGGCAGCCGTTCACGCGTGACCCAGCGCACAGCTGCCGTATCGTGGACCGCGATCGACGGCGACAGATCGGCAGGACAAGTGGGCAGGGAACGGGCAGGAGGCGGCCGGTGACCGCTGACGACGCGAACGACGGCGGCGGCGCCCAGCCGGAACCGCCGACGTACCCCACCCCCCACCACGAGGTCGACCACACGGTCGAGCCGACCCACGACCCCCTCGCCATCCGCCTCGAACAGCTCATCCTCGGCGCGGACCGCCGCTACACCCCCTTCCAGGCCGCCCGCACCGCCGGCGTCTCCATGGAGCTCGCCTCCCGCTTCTGGCGGGCCATGGGCTTCGCCGACATCGGCCAGGCCAAGGCGCTCACCGAGGCCGACGTCCTCGCCCTGCGGCGGCTCGCCGGCCTCGTCGAGGCCGGGCTGCTCAGCGAGCCGATGGCCGTGCAGGTGGCCCGCTCCACCGGACAGACCACCGCCCGGCTCGCCGAGTGGCAGATCGACTCCTTCCTGGAGGGCCTCACCGAGCCGCCCGAGCCCGGCATGACCCGCACCGAGGTCACGTACCCGCTGGTCGAGCTGCTCCTGCCCGAGCTGGAGGAGTTCCTCATCTACGTGTGGCGCCGGCAGCTCGCCGCCGCCACCGGCCGGGTCGTCCAGGCCGCCGACGACGAGGAGATGGTCGACCGCCGGCTCGCCGTCGGCTTCGCGGACCTCGTCGGCTTCACCCGGCTCACCCGCCGCCTGGAGGAGGAGGAGCTCGGCGAGCTCGTCGAGGCCTTCGAGACCACCTGCGCCGACCTCGTCGCCGCGCACGGCGGCCGGCTCATCAAGACCCTCGGCGACGAGGTGCTGTACTGCGCCGACGATCCCGGCACGGCCGCCGAGATCGCGCTCCGGCTCATCGAGACCCTCGGTCACGACGAGACGATGCCCGCGCTGCGCGTCGGCATAGCCTTCGGCACGGTGACGACCCGGATGGGCGACGTCTTCGGCACCACCGTGAACCTGGCCAGCCGCCTCACCTCGATAGCCCCGAAGGACGCCGTCCTCGTCGACGGCGCCCTCGCGGAGGAGCTGACCAGGACCGGCGAGGCGCCCGCCTCGGAGACGGAGGCGGCCGAGGAGGCGGCCCGCGCGGAGAAGGAGGGCCGCCGGGCCGCCACCTACCGCTTCGCGCTCCAGCCCATGTGGCAGCGCCCGGTCCGGGGCCTCGGCGTCGTCGAACCCTGGCTCCTGAGCCGCCGTCCGACTTAGGATCTCCCGGTGAACGCCTGTTAACACCCGTTAACAGGCCTGAACCGGGAGGGTGTGCGGTCATGTCCGAGCAGCGCTTTGGTGAGTTCGTGGTGGTCCGGAAGGACGGTCACGTCGCGGAGCTGGTCCTCGACCGGCCCAAGGCCATGAACGCCGTCTCCTCCGAGATGGCCCGCTCCATCGGCGCCGCCTGCGACGCCCTCGCCGCCGACCCCGAGGTCCGCGTCACCGTCCTGACCTCCTCGAACGACCGCGCCTTCTGTGTCGGCGCCGACCTCAAGGAGCGCAACTCCTTCACCGACGCCGAGCTCGTCCGCCAGCGCCCCACCGCCCGCGCCGCCTACACCGGCGTCCTGGAGCTGCCGATGCCGACCGTCGCGGCCGTGCACGGCTACGCCCTCGGCGGCGGCTTCGAGCTGGCGCTCTCCTGCGACGTCATCGTGGCCGACGCGACCGCCGTCGTCGGCCTCCCCGAGGTCTCCGTGGGCGTGATCCCCGGCGGCGGCGGTACGCAGCTGCTCCCGCGCCGGGTGGGCGCGGCGCGCGCCGCCGAGCTGGTCTTCACGGCCCGCCGGGTGGAGGCGGCCGAGGCCCGCGAGCTCGGCCTCGTCGACCTCCTGGAGGAGGACGCGCGGACGGCGGCCCTGGAGCTCGCCGGGCGGATCGCGGCGAACTCGCCGGTCGGCCTGCGCGCGGCGAAGAAGGCGATGCGCCTCGGTCAGGGCCTGGACCTGCGGGCGGGCCTGGAGGTCGAGGACGCGGCCTGGCGTTCGGTGGCCTTCTCGGGCGACCGGGCGGAGGGCGTGGCGGCCTTCAACGAGAAGCGGAAGCCGAACTGGCCGGGGGAGTAGGAAACCGGGCGGAGACTTTTACCGTTTTGCACCAAATGTGACTTACGGTGACGTCTCGGTGGGGAAAACGGATCAAACCTCCCTAAGCTGGAGGAATGGGTGAGGACGGACGGCTGCGGGCCGTAGTGGCGCTGGCGCAGGCGATGGCGGCGGCGCACACCCCGCGCGAGTTCTGGCGGGCGGCGGCGCTCGGGGCCCGCGCGGGGCTCGACGGGAGCTTCGCCGCCCTGTCCGTCTGGGAGCGGGACCACGGCCGCCTCAAGGTCCTGGTGAACGCCGGGGACCGGGCCGCGGGCGAGGAGGAGTTCCCCGACTCGGAGACGTACCCGGTGCACCAGTTCCCCGAGATCACCGAGTTCCTGCACGAGCAGTGGGCGGGCGGCGGCGAGCCCGACGCCTGGGTGGAGACCGCCGCCGGCCCCGTGCAGACCGGCCGGGTGAGGGGCCTGAGGCGGCGGGGGCGCGGCTGCTGCGTGGTCGCCCCGATCGTGCTGCACGGGCGCGCGTGGGGGGAGTTGTACGTGGCCCGCCCACCGGAGGAGAAACCTTTCAGCCGGGCGGACGCCGACTTCGCGACCGTCCTCGCGGCGGTGGTCGCCGCCGGCATCGCCCAGGCCGAACGCCTGGAGGAGGTCCGCAAGCTGGCCTTCACCGATCCCCTGACGGGGCTGGCCAACCGGCGGGCCGTCGACACCCGTCTGGACGAGGCCATCGAGCGCTACCGGGCGGACGGCTCCGTCGTGAGCCTCATGGTCTGCGACCTGAACGGCCTCAAGCGCGTCAACGACACCCACGGCCACGCCGTCGGCGACCGCCTCCTCGAACGCTTCGGCTCGGTCCTCTCCCGCTGCGGCGCCATGCTTCCCGGCGCCCTCGCGGCCCGCCTGGGCGGTGACGAGTTCTGCCTCCTCACCGTCGGCCCGACGGCGGACGAGGTCGTCGCGGTCGCCGAGGAGCTGTGCGTACGGGCGGCGGAGCTGGAACTCGGCGAGGGCGTGGCCTGCGGGGTCGCGTCCACCGGCGACCCCATCGGCCCGCTCAGATCGGCCCGCCGCCTCTTCCGGCTCGCCGACGCCGCCCAGTACCAGGCCAAGGCCGACCGCTCGACGAAGCCCGTCGTCGCGGGCCGCGACGGCACGGTGATCCGGCTCGCGGACGCTCCCCCCGGGGCCCGTGACCGCCGCCGCTTCCGCGACGCCCCGGCGGTCGGCCCGCGCCGGGAGGAGCCCGACGCGCCGGGCGAGGGGCACCCGTAGGGGTGCCGTCCGGGCGGCGGTTCCGGCGCCGCCCGGACGGTCGCCGGGAGCCCGGCGGCGAGGTTCGATCCGGTAAGGGGCCGTCCCGTGTGGGGACGGTGACAAAATCGGCTAGTGACATGTTGGTCTTCAGTCCGTAGGGTGCTGAATATGGATATGCAGACAGTCGTCCTCGGCACGTCCGGCACGACCCCGCAGGACGTCATCGACGTCGCCCGCCACGGCGCCCGCGTCGAGCTGTCGACCGAGGCCGTGGCCGCCCTGGCCGCCGCCCGGGACATCGTCGACGCGCTCGCCGCCAAGCCCGAGCCCGTCTACGGGGTCTCCACCGGTTTCGGCGCACTCGCCACCCGGCACATCAGCCACGAGCTCCGCGCCCAGCTCCAGCGCAACATCGTCCGCTCGCACGCCGCCGGCATGGGCCCGCGCGTCGAGCGCGAGGTCGTCCGCGCCCTGATGTTCCTCCGCCTCAAGACCGTGGCCTCCGGATACACCGGCGTCCGCCCCGAGGTCGCCCAGACCATGGCCGACGTCCTCAACGCCGGCATCACCCCCGTCGTCCACGAGTACGGCTCCCTCGGCTGCTCCGGCGACCTCGCCCCGCTCTCCCACTGCGCCCTCGCGCTCATGGGCGAGGGCGACGCCGAGGGCCCCGACGGCGTGGTGAAGCCCGCCGGCGAGCTCCTCGCCGCCGCCGGCATCACCCCCGTCGAGCTCAAGGAGAAGGAGGGCCTCGCCCTCCTCAACGGCACCGACGGCATGCTCGGCATGCTGATCATGGCCCTCGCCGACCTCGACACGCTCTACAAGTCGGCCGACATCACCGCCGCCCTCTCCCTCGAAGCCCTCCTCGGCACCGAGAAGGTCCTCGAACCCGAGCTGCACGCCGTCCGCCCGCACCCGGGCCAGGCCGCCTCCGCCGCCAACATGCTGGCCGTGCTCAAGGGCTCCGGCCTCACCGGCCACGCCCAGGCGGGCGAGGCCCCCCGCGTCCAGGACGCCTACTCGGTGCGCTGCGCCCCGCAGGTCGCCGGCGCCGGCCGCGACACCATGGCCCACGCCCGGCTCGTCGCCGAGCGCGAGCTCGCCGCCGCCGTCGACAACCCGATCGTGCTGCCCGGCGGCGAGGTCCGCTCCAACGGCAACTTCCACGGCGCCCCCGTCGCGTACGTCCTCGACTTCCTCGCGATCGCCGCCGCCGACCTCGGCTCCATCGCCGAGCGCCGCACCGACCGGCTCCTCGACAAGAACCGCTCGCACGGCCTCCCGCCGTTCCTCGCGGACGACGCCGGCGTCGACTCGGGCCTGATGATCGCCCAGTACACCCAGGCCGCCCTGGTCAGCGAGATGAAGCGGCTCGCCGTCCCGGCCTCCGCCGACTCCATCCCGTCCTCCGCGATGCAGGAGGACCACGTCTCCATGGGCTGGTCCGCCGCCCGCAAGCTGCGCACCGCGATCGGCAACCTCAACCGGATCATCGCGGTCGAGCTGTACGCCGCCACCCGCGGCATCGAGCTCCGCGAGGGCCTCACCCCGGCGCCCGCCTCGCAGGCCGCCATCGAGGCCCTGCGCGCGGCCGGCGTCGAGGGCCCCGGCCCGGACCGGTTCCTCGCCCCCGACCTGGCGGGCGCGGACGCCTTCGTACGCGAAGGGAAGCTGGTCGCGGCCGTGGAGCCGGTCACTGGCCCGCTGGCGTAACGACGAGCCGTACGAAAGGGCCGCCCCCGGTCCCCGGGGGCGGCCCTTCACGCGTACGCGCGCGTGCGGACGTCTCAGAAGGCGCGCCCCCGGCGCCGCATCGCGAGCGTCACGAAACCCGCCCCGACCCCCAGGAAACCCGTTCCGCCGAGCAGATACGCCGTGGTGTTCCGCCCTCCGGTCTCGGCCAGGCGTCCGTCGTCCGTGAGGGACGTGAGGGAACTGTCCCGGGTCACCCCGATCCGCGCCCCGCCCTCCCGGTCGGTGGCGTTCGCGGTCGGCACGAACCACAGGGCGCACAGCAGCGCCCCCGCGGCGACGGCGGTCAGCAGCAGGCGGCGGGCGGCGGACACGGAAATTTCGATCCCCCTTGCGGAAACCGCGAATTGGCAGGTGCGCCGATGCTACGGAACACAGCGGGTCGTGGGAAAGCCGAGGGCCTCCGGACCCCTACGCTCCGATCCATGAGCGCAACTGAGTCCACACGCTATGTCCGCCTTCGCGTCGATGTCGTCCTGGAGATCGACGGTCCCGCCGAGCTGACCGAGGCCGCCGAGGCCCGGATCGACGACGACGAGTTCATGCCCGAGGAGGAGCGGGCGCACGCGCGCGAGGCCGCGCGCGAGGACAGCGCCGAGGCGCTGGCCTACCTCGTCGAGCCCTTCGACCTGATCCGCGACGTCCCCGGGATCGAGATGGTCCAGGCCTCCTGGAGCAGCGAGGAGATCGAATACGACCCCGATGCGCTGGAGTGGGACCTCGGCGAGGAAGATGGGGCCGGGGAAGACGACGACCGCTGAGGCGGGAATCCGCACGAGGCGCGGGCCCCGGGACACCGTCCCGGGGCCTTTCCGCGGGGCCGGGAACCGGCGACCGGGCTCCGGGCGTGTGGAGCAGTGGTGTTCCCCGTGGATCAGTGGCATTGCCCACAAACCCTCCGGTCACGGAACCGTACGGGGTGTCATGGGCGTTCATAGAAGAAGTTGGCAGGGAACCGGCGACGATGGAGAAGCGTGTGATGACGGTCGGCAAGCGCCGCAGGAGCCTGGCGGCGGCCGCCGCGGTGCTCAGCGGCGTACTCGTGCTCTCGGCGTGCAACGACGGGGACAAGGACGGCAGCGCCTCCGGTTCCGCGTCGCCGCAGTCACAGGCCCAGGTCGACGAGGCGGCCGCGCAGAAGACCTCCAAGGCGCAGATCACGATCTCGCCGAAGAACGGCGCCCAGAACGCCTCCATCAACAAGGACGCCAAGGTCACCGTGACCGAGGGCAAGCTCACCGAGGTCACCATGACCTCCGCCGAGGGCGCCCGGGTCAAGGGTGAGATAGCGGCCGACGGGCTCAGCTGGAAGCCGAGCGAGCAGCTCGAGCGGGCCACGGTCTACAAGATCGCCGCCACCGCCACCGACGCGGAGGGCCTGGAGGCCCACGAGAACTCCTCGTTCACCACCGTCTCGAAGGCCAACAGCTTCATCGGCAACTTCACGCCCGAGGACGGCTCGACCGTCGGCGTCGGCATGCCGGTCTCGATCAACTTCAACAAGGCGATCACCGACAAGAAGGCCGTCCAGAGCGGCATCACGGTCTCCTCCACCTCCGGCCAGGAGGTCGTCGGGCACTGGTTCAACTCGACGCGCATCGACTTCCGCCCCGACGCGTACTGGACCGAGGGCTCGACCGTCACGCTGAAGCTGAACCTCGACGGCGTCGAGGGCGCGGACGGCGTCTTCGGCGTCCAGCAGAAGACCGTCACCTTCAAGATCGGCCGCAACCAGGTCTCCACCGTCGACGCCGCCGCCAAGACCATGACGGTCCAGCGGAACGGCAAGACGATCAAGACCATCCCGATCTCCGCCGGCTCCCCGGAGAACACCACCTACAACGGTCAGATGGTGATCTCCGAGAAGTTCAAGGAGACCCGGATGAACGGCGCCACCGTCGGCTTCACCGACGACGACGGCAAGGGCGAGTACGACATCAAGGACGTGCCGCACGCCATGCGCCTGTCCAACTCCGGCACCTTCGTCCACGGCAACTACTGGGGCGCGCGGTCGATCTTCGGCAACGTGAACACCAGCCACGGCTGCGTCGGCCTCGCCGACGTCAAGGGCGCCGGCGACCCGAACCAGACGGCCGCCTGGTTCTTCGACCACTCGCTCATCGGCGACGTCGTCATCGTCAAGAACTCCAACGACAAGACGATCAAGCCCGACAACGGCCTCAACGGCTGGAACATGAGTTGGTCGGAGTGGAAGGCCGGCTCGGCGGTCTGATCCGTCCACGCGCCACGAGAAGGCCCCCTCCCGCACCGGGAGGGGGCCTTCCCGTCATCCCGGCACGCCCGCGGGGGTCATCCCCGTACGTCCGCGGCCTCGTCCACGCCCCACTGCGCGAGCAGCCGCAGCGCGTCCGCCGAAGGCGTCCCCGGCTCGGCGTGGTACGTGATGACCATCAAGTCCGGATCGTCGCCGGCGACCTTCAGGGACTCGTACGACAGCGTCATCTCGCCCACCAGCGGGTGCCGTATCCGCTTCGTCCCGTGCCCCTTGTCGGTCACCGTGTGCGCCGCCCACAGCGAGCGGAACTCCTCGCTCCGCACCGACAGCTCGCCGACGAGCGAGAGCAGCTCCTTGTCGTCCGGGTAGCAGCCCGCGTACAGCCGCAGCGCGCTCACGACCTCGACCGCCTTGCACTCCCAGTCGACGTAGAGATCGCGCGCGTTCGGATCGAGGAAGATCATCCGGGCCATGTTCCGCTCGGCCGGCTCCCAGGCCGCGAAGTCGCCCATCAGCGCCCGCGCCATCCGGTTCCAGGCCAGGATGTCGCCCCGGCGGCCCAGCACGAAGGCAGGCAGCCCGTCCATCGCGTCCAGGAGGTGCTGGAGCCCCGGCCGGATCCGCTGCGGACGCGCGATCGCCGCCCGCTGCCGCTTCTTCACCGTCGGCTTCGCCAGATGCGTCAGATGCGCCCGCTCGGTGTCGCTCAGCCGCAGCGCCCGCGCGATGGAGTCGAGCACCTCCATGGACACGTTCCGCCCGTTGCCCTGCTCAAGGCGCGTGTAGTACGCCACGGACACCCCGGCCAGCTGCGCCAGCTCCTCGCGGCGAAGACCCGGCACCCGCCGGTGCCGCCCGAACTCGGGCAGGCCCACGTCCTGCGGCTTCAGCCGGGCCCTGCGGGAGCGCAGGAATTCACTGAGTTCGGAACTGAGGTCCATACGGCCGTCCATACCGCCCCATTATCGCCGCCGGGCCGTCCGGACCGACGTACGTTCCTGACCCTGCCAGTGGTAGGCACGCCGGACGTAGGCAGAACAGGTGGCTGGGTGACACCGCCGCCCTCCGGCAGCCTTGACGCATGACCACGAACGCGACCACCGTCCCCGCGTACGCCGCACCCGCCGCCAACGCCCCGCTGGAGCGCACCACCGTGCCGCGCCGGCCCGTCGGCGAGCACGACGTCCTCATCGAGATCAAGTACGCCGGAATCTGCCACTCCGACATCCACCAGGCCACCAACGGCTGGGGCGAGGGCATCTTCCCGATGGTCCCCGGTCACGAGATCGCCGGAATCGTCGCCGAGGTCGGCCCCGGCGTGACGAAGTTCCGGGTCGGCGACCGGGTCGGCGTCGGCTGCTTCGTCGACTCCTGCCGCGCGTGCGAGTACTGCCTGCGCGGCCTGGAGCAGTACTGCGTCACCGGCGGCACCGGCACGTACAACTCCCTGGACAAGAACGGCGAGCCGACCTACGGCGGCTACTCCACCCACATCGTCGTCGACGAGAACTACACCCTGCGCATCCCCGAGGGCATCGGCCTCGACGAGGCCGCCCCGCTGCTCTGCGCCGGCATCACCCTCTACTCGCCGCTGGCCCACTGGCAGGCCGGCCCCGGCAAGAAGGTCGCGATCGTCGGCCTCGGCGGCCTCGGCCACATGGGCGTCAAGATCGCCCACGCGCTCGGTGCCGAGGTGACCGTCCTCAGCCAGTCCCTGAAGAAGCGGGAGGACGCCCTCAAGCTGGGCGCCGACCACTACCACGCCACCAGCGACCCGGAGACCTTCGCGGCCCTGCGCGGCACCTTCGACCTGGTGATCTCCACGGTCTCGGCGCCGCTCGACTTCGACGCCTACCTGAGCCTGGTCAGGACGGACGGCGCCCTGGTGAACGTCGGCGCCCCCGAGGAGCCCGTCAAGATCGGCCTCTTCTCCCTCATCGGCGGCCGCAAGACCCTCGCCGGCTCGATGATCGGCGGCATCGCCGAAACCCAGGAGATGCTCGACTTCTGCGCCGAGCACGGCCTGGGCGCCGAGATCGAACTGATCCGCGCCGACCAGATCAACGAGGCGTACGAGCGCGTCCTGAAGAGCGACGTCCGCTACCGCTTCGTGATCGACACGGCCACGATCTGATCCACCACGGCGGCCGGGGCACGGCGCCCGGGGTGATCGACCCCGGGCGCCGTGCCCCGGCACGCCTGCGTCAGGAAGGAGCCCCCGGGGGCCACGAGGCGACGAGGACGGCGGCGTCCCCGCCCGAAGACCTCTACTCCGCCTTCGCGACCCCGATCGGGCAGGACAGGCCCGTGCCGCCGATGCCGCAGTAGCCCGCCGGGTTCTTGTCCAGGTACTGCTGGTGGTAGGCCTCCGCCGGGTAGAAGGGGCGGGTCTCGTCGGCCGGGAGGACGTGCGTGGTGATCTCGCCGTAGCCGGAGCCCGTCAGGACCTTCTGGTAGGCCTCGCGGGAGGCTTCGGCCCGCTTCGCCTGCTCGGGGGAGTGGGTGTAGACCGCCGAGCGGTACTGGGTGCCGACGTCGTTGCCCTGGCGGAAGCCCTGGGTGGGGTCGTGGGACTCCCAGAAGAGCTTCAGGAGCGTCTCGTACGACACCTTCGACGGGTCGAAGACGACGCGGACGACCTCGGTGTGCCCGGTCAGGCCCGAGCAGACCTCCTCGTACACCGGGTTCGGCGTGTAGCCGCCCTGGTAGCCGACGAGGGTCGTCCAGACGCCCTCGGTCTGCCAGAACGTGCGCTCCGCCCCCCAGAAACAGCCCAGCGCGAAGTCGGCGACCTCCAGGCCCTCCGGGTAGGGGCCGAGGAGCGGGTTGCCGAGGACGGTGTGGCGCTCGGGCACGGAGAACTCCGGCTCGGGCTGGCCGCGCAGGGCCTGCTCGGGAGTGGGGAGGACGGGGGTCCGGGACAGGAACATGCTGCATCTCCTCGACGGTCGGCAGCAGTGTCAACGGCCCGGGACCGGGAGGGATTCCCCGTCAGCCCGTCAGCCCTCAGCCCGGCACCCCGTCAGCGCGGCAGCGTCGCCGGGCTGCCGCCGTTCGCCTCGTAGCCCGCGACCGCCAGGTTCCGGAAGACCGTGAACTCCGCCGCCGGGTCGCCGCTCAGCGTCCACGGGACCGCGCCCACGTGCCCGTCGACCCGCACCAGCTGGTGCATGGCCTCCGCCCAGCGCTCCGAGCGGACGAGGAACCAGACGAGCAGATGGCGGACGTGCGCCAGCATCGGGTCGTCGGGGCGGGCCGAGTGGACCGCGTACAGCGCGCCGTCCATCGCCTTGGACACCACCGCCGTACGCCAGAAGTCCTGCACGAGCACCACGTCCGGCACGTGCTCGAACACCGCGAACAGCGGCAGCGCGGCGAGCAGCGACCCCTGGGGGGCGCGCGCCGCGGCCGTCGTCGCGAAGTGGTCGGCCTCCTCGCGCGAACCGTGCCACTTCTCGCACCAGTAGTGCAGGGCCGCCAGATGCGCCCCCATGTGCTGCGGCGCGCGGTCGATCACCTTCGCCCACACCTGGTCGAACTGCTCGTGCCCGTAACCGAGTCCGCGCGCCACCGCGAGCCGCGTGATGTACGGCACCGGGTCGTCGGGGGCGAGCAGCGCCGCCTCCTCGGTGACCTTCAGCCCCTCCTCCAGGATGATCCGGAAGTCGTCCGTCCCGGCCGACGAGGAGCGCCACGCCTGCTGCACCAGGAACTCGGCGTGCACGGCCGCGCCGCCCGCGTCCTGCGGCTCCTCCGCCCGCCAGGTCCGCAGCCAGGCGCCGCCGACGCCGGGCCGCTCCTGCAGCTCCAGGGAGGCCGCGCCCGCGAAGGCCTGCACGCGCTGCCAGCGCACCTCGCCCTCCGCGCCCGTGGCGGCGAGCAGCCGCGAGGCCGGCCGCCAGTCCTGGGTGGCCTGGACGACGTCGAGGACGTGCAGGAGTTCGTCGTCGGCGCCGGGCAGCCGCACGTCCTGCTCCTCCTGCCGCACGAAGCCGTACGCCTCCGGGTCCGCCGCGTCCGGCGTCCCCGGCGCGACCTGCCGGATCCCTCCGCCGCCCCGGCGGCGCAGCACGAAGGGACCGAGGACGCCGAACAGCAGCCCGAGCGCGATCAGGAACCAGAGAATGTCCATGTGTCCATTGTCCAGGACACCCGGTGAGACGATCGAAGCGGCAGGAGGCGTACGGGGCTACGCTCCTGACCCATGAGCGACCAGCACTCTCATCAGAGCTTCGAGACCCGCGCGATCCACGCGGGCAACACCGCCGACCCGCTGACCGGCGCGGTCGTCCCGCCCATCTACCAGGTGTCCACCTACAAGCAGGACGGCGTGGGCGGGCTGCGCGGCGGTTACGAGTACAGCCGCAGCGCCAACCCCACCCGTACCGCCCTGGAGGAGAACCTCGCGGCCCTGGAAGGCGGCCGCCGCGGCCTCGCCTTCGCCTCGGGCCTCGCCGCCGAGGACTGCCTGCTGCGCGCGCTCCTCGCGCCCGGCGACCACGTCGTCATCCCGAACGACGCCTACGGCGGCACCTTCCGGCTCTTCGCCAAGGTCGTCGAGCGCTGGGGCGTGGACTTCTCCGTCGCGAACACCTCCGACGTCGAGTCGGTGCGCGGCGCGGTCAACGACCGTACGAAGCTGATCTGGGTCGAGACCCCCTCGAACCCGCTCCTCGGCATCACCGACATCGAGGCCGTCGCCGGCGTCGCCCGCCAGGCCGGCGTGAAGCTCGTCGTCGACAACACCTTCGCCTCGCCGTACCTCCAGCAGCCGCTGGCGCTCGGCGCGGACGTCGTCGTGCACTCGCTCACCAAGTACATGGGCGGCCACTCCGACGTCGTCGGCGGCGCCCTGGTGACCGCGGACGAGGCGCTCGGCGAGGAGCTCGCCTACCACCAGAACGCGATGGGCGCGGTCGCCGGTCCCTTCGACTCGTGGATCGTGCTGCGCGGCATCAAGACCCTCGCCGTGCGCATGGACCGCCACAGCGAGAACGCGACGAAGATCGCCGAGATGCTGACCCAGCACCCGAAGGTCACCCAGGTCCTCTACCCGGGCCTCCCGGAGCACCCGGGGCACGAGATCGCGGCCAAGCAGATGCGGTCCTTCGGCGGCATGATCTCCTTCCGCGTGCAGGGCGGCGAGGACGCGGCCGTCGAGGTCTGCAACCGCGCGCAGCTCTTCACCCTCGGCGAGTCGCTGGGCGGCGTCGAGTCCCTCATCGAGCACCCGGGCCGCATGACCCACGCCTCCGTCGCGGGCTCCCTCCTGGAGGTCCCGGCCGACCTGGTCCGCATCTCGGTGGGCATCGAGAACGTCGACGACCTGCTCGCCGACCTGCGCCAGGCGCTGGGCTAGCAATACCCGTGGTGACGGCCGGGGCGTCCGGCCGTCACCAGCCTTCCAGCGGTGGTGTCGTCTCCGCCGGCGGCACCTCCCACGGGCCGCGCGCTGCTCGCCGTGAACGCGTCGGACGGCTCCTGCCTCGGTGTGCTGTGCCGGGACGAGCGGAGCCAGGCCCTGTGCTGGCTGCCGGCCA
>NZ_JBEXSZ010000118.1:0-26684 GCF_040613865.1 Streptomyces sp. NPDC006197
GTCGAGGCACGACCCGGACTCCTGTCGATGGCAGACCTCCCGGCCCGCGCGCTCGCCGGGCCGGTCGGCAAGACACCCCCCGCATCCGGTCCGGTTCACCCGGACGGGCGTCAGCTCATCCGCAGCGCCAGGAAGAAGTCGAGCTTGTCCTCCAGGCGGGAGAGGTCACGGCCGGTGAGCTGCTCGATCCGGCCCACCCGGTAGCGCAGCGTGTTCACGTGCAGGTGGAGGCGGGTCGCGCAGCGGGTCCAGGAGCCGTCGCAGTCCAGGAAGGCCTCCAGGGTCGGGATGAGCTCCGCCCGGTGCCGGCGGTCGTAGTCGCGCAGCGGGTCCAGGAGGCGGGCCGTGAAGGCCCGGCGGACGTCGTCCGGGACGAACGGCAGCAGCAGGACGTGCGAGGCCAGCTCGTGGTGCCCGGCGGCGCAGACCCGGCCCGGGCGGGCGGCGGCCACCCGGCGGGCGTGCCGGGCCTCCTCCAGGGCCCCGCGCAGGCCCTCCGCCGAGTGCACGGCGGCGCTGACGCCCAGCGTGAGGCGCCCGTCGCCGTCGAGGCCCGCGGAGAGCGGCGCGCGTACGGAGGCGAGCAGCGCGTCCGCGTGGAGGCCGAGGGCGGGGGCCGGGCCCTCGTCCTCGCTGTCCGGCAGCGGGCCCGCGGCCAGCGGGACCAGGGCGATCGCCTCGTCGCCGCTGTGCGCGACCGCGATCCGGTCGGCCGACTCGGCGCCGATGGCCGTCGGGTCGACGAGGACCTCCTCCAGGAGCGACTGGGCGACCGGTCCGCTGTCCAGGGGGGCCTGACCGGCCTCCTGGTCCCACTCCACGCGGGCGACGACCACCTGCCAGTGCGGGGCCGTGCCGAGCCCGGGCAGCAGCACCGGGGCGGCGACCCGCAGACGGGCCGCGATCTCGGCGGGCGCGGCACCCGTCTGCACCAGCTCCAGGACCTCCTGGGCGAGCCGGCGCCGCACCGTACGGGCCGCGTCGCGCCGGTCCCGCTCGACGGCGATCAGCTGGGTGACGCCCTGGAGCAGGTCGAGCCGGGCGGCGGGCCAGTCGCCGGCGTCCGCCTCGACGGCCAGCAGCCAGTCCGACAGGACCGTCTCGCGCACGTCCCGGGAGGCGGGCGCGGCGCCCCGGCCGGTGTTGCGGATCGGGAAGAGGGAGTACGCCGTTCCGGCGACGCTCAGCCGGTGCGGACCGCGCCGGCCGGTGCGGGTGGCGGCCAGGTGCTCGCCGGCCAGGGTGGCGGCGAGCCCGGCGTCCAGGGGCTCGCCCGCGCCCGCGATCTGGCGGCCGGTGGGGGAGAGGACCCAGGCCCGCAGGTCCAGGTCGGAGCCGAGAAGATCGAGGACGACCTCGGGTCCGCCGCCCGCCGGTCCGGAGGTCATGAGCCGCCGGTGGCGGTCGACGACGGCCGCCAGGTCACCGGCCCGCTCGCCGGAGACCTGTCGAACAACATGCTCGGTGATCGTCGCGAACGCAACGGACTCGTTCACTGCGAACAGCGGCAGCCGGTGGCGCAAACACGCCTCCACGAGATCGTCGGGGATGTCGCCGAGCTCGGCCTCGCCCGCCGCGAGGGCCGCCACCCCGGCCGAGGCCAGGATCCGGACGAAGGGCTCGGCGTCGGCCGGGTCCGTCCGCCAGGCGAGGCCGGTCAGCACCAGCTCGCCGCCGGACAGGTACCGGCTGGGGTCCTTGAGGTCCGTCGTCATGACGCCTCGGACGGTCCGGTCCAGCTCGTCCTCGCCACCGAGCAGGCGCAGCCCGAGCGCGTCGTTCTCCAGCAGTGCGCGCAGCCGCATCGTGTCGCCGCCGTTCCTTCGTTCGGTGATGGTGGTGTCGCGTTGTCGACGGTGGCGCGGTGCCACCGTTTCCAGGGGGAAACGGAGAGGTTTCTGTTCTCCATCGTTCGTTCGAATCTACAAGACGACGACGGGCACCAGCCAACTCCTTCATGTTTTCGGTGACTGCACCCCGGGCGACAGTGGCTTGTGTACTAGGCCACACACCGCGTGAACAGCACATGAACACGACGTCGAGGGCCGGCCGTCCCCCCGGACCCACTAGCTCGACCCCCGATCACCAGAATCACTAGAAGAGAGCCACCATGGACTTCCTTCGCCCCGCCAGCTGGGAGGAGGCGCTCGCCGCCAAGGCCGAGCACCCCACGGCCGTGCCCATCGCCGGTGGTACCGACGTCATGGTCGAGATCAACTTCGACCACCGACGCCCCGAGTACCTCCTGGACCTGAACCGTATCGAGCTGCTGCGCGAGTGGGAGGTCGGCGAGGAGAACGTGCGCCTCGGCGCCTCCGTTCCGTACACGCAGATCATGGAGAACCTGCGCGCAGAGCTCCCGGGTCTGGCACTGGCCTCGCACACGGTCGCCTCCCCGCAGATCCGCAACCGCGGCGGCGTCGGCGGCAACCTCGGCACCGCGTCGCCCGCCGGCGACGCCCACCCGGCCCTGCTCGCCGCGGGCGCCGAGGTCGAGGTCGAGTCGGTGCGCGGCAACCGCTTCATCCCGATCGACGAGTTCTACACGGGCGTGAAGCGCAACGCGCTCCAGCCCGACGAGCTCATCAAGACCGTCCACATCAAGAAGGCGGACGGCCCCCAGCAGTACTCCAAGGTCGGCACCCGCAACGCGATGGTCATCGCCGTCTGCGCCTTCGGCCTGGCCCTGCACCCGGAGACCCGGACCGTGCGCACCGGCATCGGCTCCGCCGCGCCGACCCCGATCCGCGCCAAGGAGGCCGAGGCCTTCCTGAACGCGGCTCTGGAAGAGGGCGGTTTCTGGGACAACGGCAAGATCATCACCCCCTCGATCGCGAAGCAGTTCGCCGACCTCTGCTCGGCCGCCGCCAACCCGATCGACGACGTCCGCGGCACCGCCAAGTACCGGCGCCACGCCGTCGGCATCATGGCTCGCCGCCAGCTCGGCTGGACCTGGGAGCAGTACCGCGGCGCCGGCCGCACGCTTGAGGGAGCTGCATAACCATGCGCGTCAATTTCACGGTCAACGGTCGTCCGCAGGAAGCCGACGACGTCTGGGAGGGCGAGTCCCTCCTCTACGTTCTGCGTGAGCGCCTGGGTCTGCCCGGCTCCAAGAACGCGTGCGAGCAGGGCGAGTGCGGCTCCTGCACGGTCCGCCTCGACGGCGTGCCGGTGTGTTCGTGCCTGGTCGCCGCCGGTCAGGTCGAGGGCCGCGAGGTCGTCACCGTCGAGGGCCTGGCGGAGTACGCCAAGGAGCGCGAGGCGCACGGCGGTTGCGCGAGCGGTGCCTGCGGCACCTCGGTCGACGCCGCCAAGAAGTGGGAGGCGAAGCCCGCCCAGGACTCGCAGACCGGCGAGGGTGTCGAACTCTCCCCGATCCAGCAGGCGTTCATCGACGCCGGCGCCGTCCAGTGCGGTTTCTGCACCCCCGGTCTGCTCGTCGCGGCCGACGAGATGCTGGAGCGCAACCCGTCCCCGACGGACGCGGACATCCGCGAGGCGCTCTCCGGCAACCTCTGCCGCTGCACCGGTTACGAGAAGATCCTCGACGCGGTCCGCCTCGCGGCCGCTCGCCAGGAGCGTCAGGGAGAGGCGGTCTGACGATGGCTCAGAACACACGCACCGTTCCGGCGGGTACGCCCACCGAGGTCACCCAGAAGCACGTCAAGGGCGGCGTCGGCGAGTCCACCCTCCGCCCCGACGGCACCCTCAAGGTCACCGGCGAGTACGCCTACTCCTCGGACATGTGGCACGAGGACATGCTGTGGGGCCAGATCCTGCGCTCCACCGTCGCGCACGCCGAGATCGTGTCCATCGACACCTCCGAGGCCCTCACGATGGACGGCGTCTACGCCGTCCTGACCCACGAGGACCTGCCGGCCGCGAAGAACTACGGCATGGAGTTCCAGGACACCCCGGTCCTCGCCTACGGCAAGGTCCGTCACCACGGTGAGCCGGTCGCCCTCGTGGCCGCCGACCACCCGGAGACCGCCCGCCGCGCCGCCGCGAAGATCAAGGTCGAGTACCGCGAACTGCCCGTCATCACCGACGAGGCCTCGGCGCTCGCCCCGGACGCGATCCTCGTCCACGAGAACCGCGACGACCACCACTCCGGTCACGTCCCGCACCCCAACATCGTGCACCGCCAGCCGATCATCCGCGGCAACGCCGACGAGGCCGCCAAGCGCGCCGACGTCATCGTCAAGGGCGAGTACACCTTCGGCATGCAGGACCAGGCCTTCCTCGGCCCCGAGTCCGGCCTCGCCGTGCCGGCCGAGGACGGCGGCGTCGACCTGTACGTCGCCACCCAGTGGCTGCACTCGGACCTCAAGCAGATCGCCCCCTGCCTCGGCCTGCCCGAGGAGAAGGTCCGGATGACCATGGCCGGTGTCGGCGGCGCCTTCGGCGGCCGCGAGGACATCTCCATGCAGATCCTCGCCTCCATCCTCGCGCTGCGCACCGGCAAGCCGGTCAAGATGGTCTACAACCGGTACGAGTCCTTCTTCGGGCACGTCCACCGGCACCCGGCGAAGCTCTACTACGAGCACGGCGCCACCAAGGACGGCAAGCTCACGCACATGAAGTGCAAGATCGTGCTCGACGGCGGCGCGTACGCGTCGTCCACGGCCTCGGTCGTCGGCAACGCCTCCTCCCTCTCGGTCGGCCCGTACGTCATCGACGACGTCGAGATCGAGGCGATCGGCCTCTACACCAACAACCCGCCCTGCGGCGCCATGCGCGGCTTCGGCGCGGTCCAGGCCTGCTTCGCCTACGAGGCGCAGATGGACAAGCTCGCGGCCAAGCTGGGCATGGACCCGGTGGAGCTGCGCCAGCTCAACGCCATGGAGCAGGGCACGATCATGCCGACCGGCCAGGTCGTGGACTCGCCGGCCCCGGTCGCCGAGCTGCTGCGCCGGGTCAAGGCCCGTCCGATGCCGCCGGAGCGCCAGTGGGAGACCGCCGGCGAGGGCGCGGACGTCCGCGCGCTGCCGGGCGGCCTGTCCAACACCTCGCACGGCGAGGGTGTCGTGCGGGGTGTCGGCTACGCCGTCGGCATCAAGAACGTCGGCTTCTCCGAGGGCTTCGACGACTACTCGACCGCCAGGATCCGCATGGAGGTCATCAACGGCGAGGCCGTCGCCACGGTCCACACCGCCGCGGCGGAGGTCGGCCAGGGCGGTATCACCATCCACGCCCAGATCGCCCGCACGGAGCTCGGCGTCCAGCAGGTCACCATCCTCCCCGCCGACACCCAGGTGGGCTCGGCCGGTTCGACCTCCGCGGGCCGCCAGACGTACATGACCGGCGGCGCCATCAAGAACTCCTGCGGGATCGTCCGCGAGAAGGTCCTGGAGATCGGCCGGCGCAAGTTCGGCTCGTACCACCCGGCCTGGGCCAACGCCGAGCTCCTCCTGGAGGGCGGCAAGGTCGTCACCGACGGCGGCGAGGCCCTCGCGAGCATCGCGGACGTCCTGGAGGACCAGGTCGTGGAGGTCGAGGAGGAGTGGCGCCACCGGCCCACCCAGGCCTTCGACCTCGTCACCGGCCAGGGCGACGGCCACGTCCAGTACGCCTTCGCCGCGCACCGCGCGGTCGTGGAGGTGGACACCGAGCTCGGTCTCGTGAAGGTGATCGAGCTGGCCTGCGCGCAGGACGTCGGCAAGGCGGTCAACCCGCTCTCCGTGGTCGGCCAGATCCAGGGTGGCACCACCCAGGGCCTGGGCGTCGCGGTGATGGAGGAGATCATCGTCGACCCGAAGACCGCGAAGGTGCGCAACCCCTCCTTCACGGACTACCTGATCCCGACCATCCTCGACACGCCGACCATCCCGGTCGACTACCTCGAGCTGGCCGACCCCAACGCGCCGTACGGCGTCCGGGGCATCGGAGAGGCCCCGACCCTGTCGTCCACCCCGGCCGTCCTCGCGGCGATCCGGGCGGCGACGGGCCTGGAGCTCAACAAGACGCCGGTCCGCCCCGAGGCGCTCACCGGCACCCTGTAGGACTCTCCGGGCGGTGCGTGCCTCCCCGGAACGTCACACTTCCACCGCCCGCACCGCCCGGAGCACTCCCTCTCGGGAAACCCGCATCACCGCAGTACCGCTTCACCCGCAGTACCCACGCTTCACGGCATCACCCGTTCGTCTCGGGCCGTCCCCCGGGTCGTGCAGCCAACGAAATATCCCAAATCCCGCAGCTTCACCGTCAGAGCTTCGAAGTCTGATGCGGGTGCCCCTTTGAACCTTGGGAGTAGGCCCCATGACCCAGTCGTCTGTGGAGCCCAAGACCGCCTCTGAGGACGCGGGCTCCGGCTCCAACGTCCCCGCCGGCCGTTCTTGGCTCGACCGGTACTTTCACATCTCGGAGAGAGGATCCACCGTCGCGACGGAGATCCGCGGCGGCGTCACCACCTTCATGGCGATGGCGTACATTCTCCTGCTCAACCCGATCCTCCTCGGTGGTCCGGACGTCGAGAAGCACGTCCTCGCCACCTCCGCCGTCATCACGGCGACCGCCTTCGCGGCGGCGGTGACCACCCTGCTGATGGGCTTCGTCGGCAAGGTCCCGCTCGTCCTCGCGGCGGGGCTCAGCGTCTCCGGTGTGCTGGCGACCCAGGTCGTGCCCCAGATGACCTGGCCTCAGGCCATGGGCATGTGCGTCGTCTACGGCGTGGTGATCTGCCTCCTGGTGGTCACCGGTCTCCGTGAGATGATCATGAACGCGATCCCGTTGCCGCTCAAGCACGGCATCACCATCGGCATCGGTCTCTTCATCGCGCTGATCGGCTTCAACAAGGCCGGCTTCGTGGGCGCCGGCCCGCAGTTCGGCCCGCCCATCACCCTCGGCGCCGGCGGCGAGCTCGTCGGCTGGCCGGTGCTGATCTTCGCGGTCACCCTGCTCGCGATCTTCGCGCTCCAGGCCCGCAAGATCCCGGGCGCGATCCTCATCGGCATCGTCGCCGGCACCGTCATCTCGCTGATCGTCAACGCGGTCGCCGACGTCCCGGCCAAGGGCCCGGGCGCCTGGGCCAACGGCGCCCCGGAGCTCAAGGGCAGCGCGGTCTCCAGCCCGGACTTCTCGCTCTTCGGCGACGTCTCCTTCGGCGGCTGGGGCGACGTCGGCTACATCACCGTCGGCGTCATCGTCTTCACCCTCGTCCTCGCCGGCTTCTTCGACGCGATGGCCACCATCATCGGCGTCGGCACCGAGGCCAACCTCGCCGACGACAAGGGCCGGATGCCCGGCCTGTCCAAGGCGCTGTTCATCGACGGCGCGGGCGGCGCGATCGGCGGCGTCACCGGCGCCTCCGGCCAGACCGTCTTCGTGGAGTCCGCCACCGGCGTCGGCGAGGGAGCCCGCACAGGCTTCTCCTCGGTGATCACCGGCCTGTTCTTCGCGGCCGCCATCTTCTTCACCCCGATCACCCAGATCGTGCCCCGTGAGGTCGGCTCCGCCGCCCTGGTCGTCATCGGCGCGATGATGATGATGAACGCCAAGCACGTGAACTGGGGCGACAGCTCCGTCGCGATCCCGGTCTTCCTGACCGTCGTCCTGATGCCGTTCACCTACAGCATCACCCCGGGCGTCGCGGCCGGCGTCATCGCCTACACCGTGATCAAGGTGGCGCAGGGCAAGGCGCGCGAGGTCGGCGCGTTCATGTGGGCCCTCACCGCGATCTTCATCGTGTTCTTCGCCCTCCACCCGATCGAGGGTTGGCTGGGCGTCAGCTGACGCCCGACCCGCCCTCCGCACACCCCTAAGGAGACCGACATGCTGGACATCGCCGAAGAGCTGCACCGGTGGGTCGAGCAGGGACGTGACTTCGCCGTCGCCACCGTGGTCGCGGTCGGCGGCAGTGCGCCCCGGCAGCCGGGAGCCGCACTCGCCGTCGACGGCGACGGCACGGCGATCGGATCGGTCTCCGGCGGGTGTGTGGAGGGCGCGGTCTACGACCTGTGCGTCCAGGCCCTCGAAGACGGGAAGACCGTCGTCGAGCGCTTCGGCTACAGCGACGAGGACGCCTTCGCGGTCGGTCTGACCTGCGGCGGCATCATCGACATCCTCGTCACCCCGGTCCGCGGCGGGGTCTTCCCCGCCGCGCTGGCCGCCGCCGTCTCGGGGGAGGCGGCGGCCCTGGCAAGGGTCGTGGACGGACCGGCGGACCTGTTGGGGCAGGCCCTCCTGGTCCGTCCCGACGGCTCGTACGAGGGGAAGCTCGGCGGCCACCCCGAGCTGGACCGCACCGCGGCCGCCGAGGCCCGCGCGATGCTCGACGCGGGCCGCACCGGCGCCGTCGAGATCGGCGAGGACGGCAGCCGCTGCGGACAGCCGCTGACCCTCCTGGTCGAGTCCTCCGTCCCCGCCCCCCGCATGATCGTCTTCGGCGCCATCGACTTCGCCGCCGCCCTCGTCCGGGTCGGCAAGTTCCTCGGCTACCACGTCACCGTCTGCGACGCGCGGCCCGTCTTCGCGACGCCGGCCCGCTTCCCCGAGGCCGACGAGATCGTCGTCGACTGGCCCCACCGCTACCTGGAGTCGACCGAGGTCGACGGCCGGACCGTCCTGTGCGTCCTCACGCACGACGCCAAGTTCGACGTGCCGCTCCTCAAGACCGCCCTCAAGCTTCCCGTCGCCTACATCGGCGCGATGGGCTCCCGCCGCACCCACGAGGACCGCAACGAGCGCCTCCGCGGGGTCGGCGTCACCGAACTCGAACTCGCCCGCCTGCGCTCCCCGATCGGCCTCGACCTCGGCGCGCGCACGCCCGAGGAGACCGCCCTCTCGATCGGCGCCGAGATCGTCGCCAACCGCCGGGGCGGCAGCGGGGTCTCCCTCACGGGCGCCCACACCCCGATCCACCACGACGGGACCCGCCGGCCGGACGGACGCATCGGCTCGGTCGCGTAGGCCCGTCCGACGCGCCGGCCGGTGGCGTCGGCTACGCCTTGCCGCGGAAGACCTCGACGAGGCTGGCGTAGCCGGTACCGGCGTACCCCGCGTCGATGGCACGCTCGGTCAGCGCCTGGAGACGGGCCGGCCAGTCGGTGTCGACGCCGGCGGCCGCGCTCTCCCGCACCAGGTACTTCATGGTGGCCAGATGGGTCTCCAGGGCGGCGTCGTCGGCCGGGTAGGCGCCCCGGTCGATCTGGTCCGCGTAGGCGCTGACGAAGCCGGTGACGCTGCCGACCCACTGGTTGGCGAACGGTGCGAAGGCGGCCGCGTCGACGCCGGCCGTGCCCAGCAGCGCGGCTCCGTGCAGGAACGCGTTGAGCGTGCCCCACATGACCCCGAGGAGGGCCACGTCGTACAGCGACGCCAGGCCGGGGTCCTCGCCGAAGAAGGTCGCGCCGCCGAGCCGGAGGAGGGTGTCGCGGTGCTTCTCGAAGGCCGGCCGTGCTCCGCTGAACAGCAGGAAGGCCTCCGGGCGGCCGATCACCTCGGGGACCGCCATGATGGCGCCGTCCAGGTGGTCGCCCGGCCAGGTCGCGAGGTCGCGTGCCTCGTCGGAGGTGTTCGAGGTCAGGTTGACCAGGCTCCGGCCGGTGAGCTCGGTCCGGTACGGGCCCAGCGTGTCGCGCACCGCCGCCGTGTCGCTGAGACAGACGACGACGAGCGGGCTCGCCCGGAGCGCGTCGGCGACGGACGGCGCGAACACGGCGCCCCGGGCGACCAGTTCGTCCCCCTTGCCGGGCGTACGGTTCCACACCGTGGTCGGGTGGCCCGCGTCGAGAAGGGCGGCGGCGAGGGCCCGGCCCATCAGGCCCAGGCCGATGACGGTCACCGGTTCGCCGGCGACGTCGGTGTGCGGAGTGTCGTGCAGTGTGTCGTGCGGAGTGTTCGTCATGCCACGACTGTGTCCGGGGGAGGTTCCGGTCCGTCTCCGGAAAGGCCACGGAAGGGCTTTGGGTAGGGTTGCGGAGTGCGTTTCGGAGTACTGGGGCCCCTTGAGGTGCGGACGTCGGACGGCAGGCCCGTCCAGGTGCGCGAGACCAGGATCCGAGCCCTGCTCACGGCGCTGCTCGCGCACCGGGGCCGGGTCGTCCCGGTGGACCGGCTCATCGACGCCCTGTGGGGCGACGCGCCCCCCGCGAACGACGTCCGCACCCTGCGGTCCAAGGTGTCGCTCCTGCGCCGCACCCTGGAGGACGCCGAACCGGGAGGCCGCGACCTGATCGAGTCCCGCCCGCCGGGATACCGGCTGCGGGTGGACGACGACGCGGTCGACGCCGGGCGCTTCGAGGCGCTGCTGCGACGCGCGCGGGCGGCCACCGGCGACCCGCGCGCCAGGGCGGGCCTGCTCGGCGAGGCGACGGG
This sequence comes from Streptomyces sp. NPDC006197, assembly GCF_040613865.1. Taxonomy (NCBI): domain Bacteria; kingdom Bacillati; phylum Actinomycetota; class Actinomycetes; order Kitasatosporales; family Streptomycetaceae; genus Streptomyces; species Streptomyces sp. NPDC006197. The sequence goes on from NZ_JBEXSZ010000118.1 coordinate 10,315, forward strand.
CCTCTGGCGGGGGACGGCCGCCTTCGCGGACCACGCCGACGACGCGTTCGTACGCCCCGAGGCACGGCGCCTCGAAGAGCTGCGGCTCGCGGCGTTCGAGGAGTCCGCCGAGACGCGGCTCGCGCTCGGCGAGCACACCGCGCTCGCGGGCGAGCTGGGCGAACTCGTCGCCGCGCACCCGCTGCGCGAAAGGCTGCGGTCCGCGCACGTACGCGCCCTGTACCTGGCGGGCCGGCAGAGCGAGGCCCTGGCGAGCCTCGCCGACCTGCGCGACCGGTTGCGCGACGACCTCGGCATCGACCCCGGCCGCGAGCTGACGGAGCTGCACCAGGCGATCCTGCGACAGGACCCGGCCCTCACCCCCGCCGCCACCGCCCCACCACGCGGCAACCTGCCCGCCCCGCTGACGGAACTGATCGGCCGCACCGAGGAGCTCCGGCGCATCGGCGCGATGCTGGCGTCCGCGCGACTGGTGACGCTGACCGGCGCCGGAGGCGTCGGCAAGACGAGGCTCGCCCTGGAGGCGGCCGCGCGCCACGCAGGCGAACTCCGCGACGGGGCCTGGCTGGTGGAACTCTCGACGGCACGGACCGCCACCGAGGCGCACGAGGCCGTCGCCGCGGTGCTCGGCCTGCGGGACGACCCGCACGCCCCCGCCCGCCCGCTGCCCGGCCGGATCGCCGAAGCCCTCGCCGACCGGGACGTCCTGCTCGTACTCGACAACTGCGAGCACCTCGTCGAGCCGGTCGCCGACCTCGTCCAGCACCTCCTGCGCGCCGCCCCGGCCCTGCGCGTCCTGACCACCAGCCAGGAGCCGCTGGCCGTCGCGGGCGAACGCCTCTGGCCCGTCGCGCCGCTGGACCTGCCGGGGCCGGACCTCGACCGGCTGGAGGAGTCGGACGCGGTGCGGCTCTTCCTCGCCCGCGCCGCCGCCGTCTCACCCGACTTCCGGCTCCGCGCGGGCGACGCCCGGGCCGTCGCCACGATCTGCCGCAGGCTGGACGGCATCCCGCTCGCCCTCGAGATGGCCGCCGCCCGGGTCCGCGCCCTGCCCGTGGCCGAACTCGCCGCCCGGCTCGACGACCGCTTCCGGGTCCTCACCGCGCCCCTGCGCGCCGTCCCGGCCCGCCAGCGCACCCTGCGCGCCGCCATCGACTGGAGCTGGGAGCTGCTCGGCGAGCCGGAACGGACCGTGCTGCGCCGCCTGGCCGTGTGCGCCGACGGCTGCACCCTGGAAGCCGCCGAGGCGGTCTGCGCCGGGGGGACGGTCGGCCGCGCCGACGTCCTCGACCTGCTCGGACGGCTCGTCGACCGCTCGATGGTCGTCCGGCGCGGCGGCCGCTACCGGCTGCTCGAATCGATCGGGGCGTACGGCGCGGAGCGCCTGGCCGAGGCGGAGGACGACGACGGCGGGCGTACGCGAGACCGTCACCTCGCCCACTACGCCGCCGTCGCGGAACACGCCGACGCCCGGCTCCGGGGCCCCGACCAGCGCCTGTGGCTGGAACGGCTGGAGGCCGAGGCCGCCAACCTCCGCGCCGCCCTCGCCCACGCGGTGGACCGGGGAGCCGCGGACACGGCGCTCCGACTCGTCGACGCCCTGGCCTGGTTCTGGTACCTGCGCGGCCGGTTCGCCGAAGCCCGGCGCTCGTTCGACCTCGCCCTGTCGGCCGGCGGCGACCCCGGGCGGCGGGCGGCCGTCGAAGCCTGGCGGACCGGCATGTCGCTGCTCCTGCTCGACCCGCCCGTGAGCGGCGGCCAGGAAGCCCCGAGCCTCCACGACGCCCTCGACGATCCGGCCGGACCGGCCCGGGCGCGATGGTTCGTCGCGCTCGGCACGGTCGGCTTCGGCGACCCGGCCACCCCTCGCGACCTCGCGGACCGGGCGCAGGCGGGCTTCGCGGCCGCGGGGGACCGGTGGGGCCTCGCGGCGGCGCTGTCCGTCCGTGCCGAAGCCTTTCTCTACCAGGGTCTTCACGACCGGGCGCGCGCGGACGCCCGGCGGGCGAGGGGGCTCTTCCAGGAACTCGGCGACGCCTGGGGCCGGTTGCACACCGCGTACGTCCTCGGGGATCTGGCCGAGACGACGGGCGACTACGGCACGGCCGGACGCCTGCGCGGGGAGGGCCACCGGATCGCGAGCGACCTCGAGCTGTGGAACGACGCCTCCAAGATGCTGGCCCGGCTCGGCCGCACCGCCCTGCTCACGGGCGATCTCGACCGGGCACGGGAACTCCACGAACGGGCCAGGCGGCTGGCCGCGCACCACGGCTATGTGCGCGGTGAGGAATTCGCCGAGGTCGGTCTGGGGCTCGTGGCCCGGCGCCAGGGCCGGCTGGACGACGCCGAGACCCATCTGTACGCCTGGCTCGACTGGTGCCGCAGGTGGGAGGGGGACCACGGAGCGGCCTTCATCCTGGCGGAACTGGGATTCGTCGCCGAACAGCGCGGAGACGCCGGCTCCGCCCGGACGCTCCACCTGGAAGGGCTCGACCACGCCCGCCGCACCGGCGACCCGCGGGCCGTGGCCCTCGCCTTCGAGGGGCTCGCCGGAGTCGAGGCCCTCGAAGGGGCCCACCGGCGGGCCGCCGGTCTCCTGGGCGCGGCCGCCGCTGCCCGTGACAGCGTCCGGGCGCCCCTGCCCGAGGCCGAACGCGGCGACGTCGAGCGCATCAGCCGCGTCGTCCGCGCCGGGCTCACCCCGGAGGCGTACGACCGCGCGTTCGAGCAGGGAGCGACCGACCCCGCCCTGGTGGGGCCCTCGCCTTCCCGGACCGTGGACCCCGGGTAGGGCCTCTCCCGGCGCGCCGGTCTCCCCGCCGATTGCTCGACCCTTAATGCAAGCCAAAAGAAAAGCCGTGTCGGACGGCTTGACCGCCACGCGGGCCAACCGCCAGCATCTGCTGCGGAGAGCGCGCTCCCTTTCCCCAACTCCCCCTCGTCCACGAGGAGATCGAGCCATGCCCGCAGTCGGCACCCGCCCCGCGCCACCCCCACGTCCCCGGCCCCGCGCCACCGCCGCCGTCCTCGTCACCGCGCTCCTCGCCGGTCTCCTCGCGCTGGTCGCCGCACCGCCCGCCACGGCCGCCCCCGCCCTGCTCTCGCAGGGCAGGCCCGCCACCGCGTCCAGCCAGGAGAACGGCGGCACTCCCGCCGGTGCCGCCGTCGACGGCGACCCCGGAACCCGCTGGTCCAGCGCCTTCGCCGATCCGCAGTGGATCCAGGTGGACCTGGGCGCCCCGGCCTCGCTCAGCAGGGTCGACCTGCGCTGGGAGACCGCCTCCGCCAAGGCGTACCGCATCGAGCTCTCCGGCAACGGCGCCGACTGGACGACCGCGTACAGCACGGCGAACGGCCCCGGCGGCAACGAGTCCCTGCCCGTCACCGGCACCGCCCGCTACGTCCGCGTGTACGGCACCCAGCGCGCCACCGGATGGGGCTACTCCCTCTGGGAGTTCCAGGTCTACGGGGACGGCGGGACCACTCTGCCCGGCGGCGGCGACCTCGGGCCCAACGTGCACGTCTTCGACCCGTCCACGCCCGGCCTCCAGGCCACGCTGGACGAGGTCTTCCAGCAGCAGGAGTCGGCCCAGTTCGGCAGCGGCCGGCACGCCTTCCTCCTCAAGCCCGGCGCCTACAACGGCCTCAACGCCCAGATCGGCTTCTACACCCAGATCGCCGGCCTCGGACTGCGCCCCGACGACACCACCGTCAACGGCGACGTGACCGTCGACGCGGGCTGGTTCGACGGCAACGCCACCCAGAACTTCTGGCGCGGCGCCGAGGGCCTCGCCCTCAACCCGGTGAACGGCACCGACCGTTGGGCCGTCGCCCAGGCCTCCTCCTTCCGCCGCATGCACGTCAAGGGCGGCCTCAACCTCGCCCCCAGCGGCTACGGCTGGGCCAGCGGCGGCTACATCGCCGACTCGAAGATCGACGGTCAGGTCGGCAACTACTCGCAGCAGCAGTGGTACACCCGCGACAGCTCGATCGGCGGCTGGTCCAACAGCGTCTGGAACCAGGTCTTCTCCGGCACCGAGGGCGCACCCGCGCAGGCCTTCCCCGAGCCGAAGTACACCACCCTCGACACCACGCCGATCTCCCGCGAGAAGCCCTACCTGATCTGGGAGGACGGCCAGTACAAGGTCTTCTCCCCGGCCAAGCGGACCAACGCCCGCGGCACCACCTGGGCGAACGGCACCCCGCAGGGCGAGAAGATCCCGCTGAGCCGGTTCTACGTCGTCAAGCCCGGCACCACCGCCGCCACCGTCAATCAGGCGCTCGACCAGGGGCTGCACCTGCTGTTCACGCCCGGCGTCTACCACGTCGACCGGACGATCACCGTGAACCGCCCCGGCACGATCGTCCTCGGCCTCGGACTGGCCACGATCGTCCCGGACAACGGCGTCACCGCGATGCGCGTCGCCGACGTCGACGGCGTCCGCCTCGCCGGCTTCCTGATCGACGCGGGCCAGGTCGCCTCGCCGAGCCTCCTGGAGGTGGGGCCGCAGAACGCCTCCGCCGACCACGCCGCCGACCCCACCACCGTCCAGGACGTCTACTTCCGCGTCGGCGGCGCCGGTCCCGGAAAGGCGACCGTCGCCCTGGCGGTCAACAACGACGACACGATCGTCGACCACACCTGGGTCTGGCGCGCCGACCACGGCGAGGGCGTCGGCTGGGAGACCAACCGCGCCGACTACGGCGTCCGCGTGTACGGCGACGACGTCCTCGCCACCGGACTCTTCGTCGAGCACTTCAACAAGTACGACGTCGAGTGGTTCGGCGAGCGCGGCCGCACGATCTTCTTCCAGAACGAGAAGGCGTACGACGCCCCGAACCAGGCCGCCGTCCAGGACGGGCCCCACAAGGGCTACGCCGCCTACCGCGTCGACGACTCCGTGACCACCCACGAGGGCTGGGGGCTCGGCAGCTACTGCTACTACAACGTGGACCCGACGATCCGTCAGGACCACGGCTTCCGGGCCCCGGTGCGGCCCGGCGTGAGGTTCCACGACCTGCTCGTCGTCTCGCTCGGCGGCAACGGCCAGTACGAGCACGTCATCAACGACACCGGCGCCCCGACCTCGGGCACCGCCACCGTGCCGTCCACCGTGGTCGCGTACCCGTGACCCCCGTGAGGTGAGGCGGGGGGCGGCGCACGCTCAGTGCGCCGCCCTCTCCCGTACGGTCGACGCCCATGCCGGCTGCTCCTCGGCCGGCTCCGCCTCGGCCCGCCGCCCGCCCCGGGCGAAGAAGTCCGCGAGCGGCAGGATCGCCGCGCCGACCGTCACCGCGTCCGGGCCCAGGGTGCCCATGGCGATGCCGACCCGCGCCGCCGGGTACTTCAGGGCGTACTCGGCGGCGTACCCCTTCACCGTCTCCAGGAAGCGGGCGCCGAGCTGGAGGCCCGCCCAGCCGCCGACGAGGATGCGCTCGGGCTGGAAGAGGTTGATCAGATCGGCGAAGCCGGCACCCAGGTACTCGGCGGTCTCCTCCAGGACTTCGAGGGCCGTCGCGTCGGGCTCGCGGACTCCGGCGACGTCCGAGGCCGCCGTCTCCGGGGCCCTCGTCTCCGGCGTCGCCGTCTCCGGTGCCGCCGCCTCCGACGCAGCCGGGTGCGCCGCCCCCCGCGCCCCCGCCTCCGGGTACGCCGCCGCCAGCATCGCCGTCAGGGCCGTCTCCTCGTCCGCGCCCGCCGGAGGCCGCCCGCCCGCCTCCCGCCAGCGTTCGAGCAGGGCCTCCGCGCCCGCGTACGCCTCCAGGCAGCCACGGGCGCCGCAGCGGCAGCGGCGGCCCCGGACCCGTACCGTCAGATGGCCCCATTCGAGCGCCCGGCCCGGCCCCATCGGGTCGGTGACCACGCAGGCGCCGACGCCCGAGCCGAAGAGCACGACCACGGCGCTGCGCGCCCCCCGGCCGGCGCCGAACCACATCTCGGCCTGGCCGAGGGTCTTGGCGCCGTTGTCGATCCAGTACGGCACCGAGGCCGGCAGGTCCACGCTCGCGCGCAGCAGCCGCTCCAGCGGGACGGCGTCCCAGCCGATGGTCTGGCCGTGCACCACCGCGCCCTCCTCGGCGGTGCGGGCGACGATGCCGGGCACGCCGACGCCGACGCCGAGCAGCCGCTCGGCGGGGACGCCCGCGGCCCTGAGCACCTCCGCGATGCCGGCCCGCACGTGGTCGACGACGACCCCGACCTCGTACCGGTCGTGCGGGTTCGGCCTCTCGACCGCCAAGGGGCGCTCGGTGCGGGCGAGTTCGGTGAGGGTGAGGTCGAACAGCTCGATCCGGACCCGGGTCTCGCCGACGTCCACGCCGATCATGCAGCCGCTGCCGGGGGTGATCCGCAGCAGGGTGCGGGGGCGCCCGCCGGCCGAGTCGACGCTGCCCGCCTCCTCGACGAGGCCCTCCGCGACGAGCTCCGCGACCACGTTGCTGATGGAGCCGGAGCTCAGTCCGGTGGCCGGGCCCAGGGAGAAGCGGCTCATGGGGCCGTCGAAGTACAGGCGCTGGAGGACGGCGGTGCGGTTCTCGCGTCGCAGGTCACGCACGGTGCGGCCGTTCCGCATGGTCACTTGGGCCCCCTGGTGAAGTAGTCCTGACCGCAACATACCGCTGCCGGGACCCTTGACGCGACCTTCTCTTGAGGTTTAACTCACGTCCTGAAATAAGCCGGGGAGGGGCCGTCGGAGCCTTCACCTCCTGAACGCGGGACACGACCGCCGACCCCGCCCTCCCCAGCTCCCCGCCACTCCCCGAAAGGGTCATGAGGAGCCATGCGCACAATCAGAGCCGCGGCCGCCGGTGCCGTCACCCTCTCCCTCGTCCTCACCGCCGCGGCCTGCGGAGGCGGCTCCCCGGCCGACGGCTCCGGCTCCGGCGGCAAGACCCTCACCTACTGGGCCTCCAACCAGGGCGCGAGCCTGGAGGTCGACAAGAAGGTCCTCCAGCCCGAACTCGACCGCTTCGAGAAGGAGACCGGCATCGAGGTCAAGCTGGAGGTCGTCCCCTGGTCCGACCTGCTCAACCGGATCATGACCGCCGCCACCTCCGGGCAGGGCCCCGACGTCCTCAACATCGGCAACACCTGGAGCGCCTCCCTCCAGTCCACCGGCGCCCTGCTGCCCTGGGACGCCGAGAACTTCGAGGCCATCGGCGGCAAGGACCGCTTCGTCGACTCCGCCCTCGGCTCCACCGGCGCCCCCGGCCGGGACCCGGCCGCCGTCCCGCTCTACTCCATGGCCTACGCGCTCTACTACAACAAGAAGATGTTCGAGGACGCCGGCATAGCGAAGCCGCCGGCCACCTGGGACGAGCTGATCGCCGACGGAAAGAAGCTCAGCAAGGACGGGAAGTCCGCCATCGGCGTCGAAGGCGGCAACCTCGCCGAGAACATCCACCAGGTCTTCGTCCTCGGCAAGCAGCACGGCGCCGACTTCTTCACCCCCGACGGCAAGGCCGACTTCACCTCCGACGGCGCCGTCGCCGCCGTCAAGCAGTACGTCGACCTCATGGCCGCCCACAAGATCGTCGCCCCCGGCAACGCCGAGTACGCCCAGAACCAGTCCCTCGCCGACTTCGCCAAGGGCCGCACCGCCATGGTCCTCTGGCAGACCCCCGGCACCACCTTCGAGGCCCAGGGCATGGGCCCCGACGAGTGGGGCGTCGCCCCCGCCCCCGTACCCTCCGGCACCCCCGGCCAGGGCACGGGGACCAACTCCATGGTCGCCGGCATCAACCTCGCCGTCTTCAAGAACACGAAGAACCGCGAAGGCGCCCTGAAGTTCGTGAAGTTCATGACCGGCGACACCGAGCAGAAGACGCTCAACCACGCCTACGGCTCCATCCCCCCGGTCAAGAGCGCCCAGCAGGACCCCGCCTTCGCCACCCCCGCCGTCACCGTCCTCAAGCAGACCCTCGCCACCAGCGCCGCCGCCCTGCCGCAGGTCCCCGAGGAGTCCCAGTTCGAGACCGTCGTCGGCACCGCCGTCAAGGAACTCTTCGCCGACGCCGCCGCCGGCCGCCCGGTCACCACCGAGTCCGTACGCGCCAAGCTCGACAAGGCCCAGCAGCAGATGCCCAAGAAGTGAGCCGGACGCCACCATGACCACCACCGCCATCGAGAAGCCCCACGGGCGGACCGGGCAGCGGCACACCCCCGGGGCGGCCCCGCGCCGGCGCCGCCCCGGGCGGCTCCGTGCCCGCGGCCTGCCCTACCTGCTGCTCCTCCCGGCCCTCCTCCTCGAACTCCTCGTCCACCTCGTGCCGATGCTCATCGGCATCGTGATGAGCTTCAAGGAGCTCACCCAGTTCTTCATCCGCGACTGGACGGCCGCCCCCTGGGCCGGACTCGACAACTACGCGGTCTCGGTCGACTTCGACGCCCCCGTCGGCGAAGCGCTCCTGAAGTCGTTCCTCACGACCTGCCTCTTCACCCTCTGCTCCGTCGGCCTGTGCTGGCTCCTCGGCACCGCCGCCGCCCTCTTCATGCAGGAGACCTTCCGCGGCCGCGGCCTCCTGCGCGCCCTCTTCCTCGTCCCGTACGCCCTGCCGGTCTACGCGGCGGTCATCACCTGGGCGTTCATGTTCCAGCGGGACAACGGCCTGGTGAACCACGTCCTCCACGACCAGCTCGGCATCGGCGACGGCCCCGCCTTCTGGCTCATCGGCGACAACGCCTTCGTCACCCTGCTCGTCGTCTCCGTCTGGAAGGGCTGGCCCTTCGCCTTCCTCGTCCTGATGGCCGGACTCCAGAACATCCCCCGGGAGGTCTACGAGGCCGCCGCCCTCGACGGCGCGGGCATGTGGAAGCAGATCCGCCACATCACCCTGCCGTCCCTGCGGCCGGTCAACCAGGTCCTCGTCCTCGTCCTGTTCCTGTGGACCTTCAACGACTTCAACACCCCCTTCGTCCTCTTCGGCAAGGCGGCCCCCGAATCCGCCGACCTGGTCTCCCTGCACATCTACCAGTCCTCGTTCCAGACCTGGAACTTCGGCGCGGGCTCGGCGATGTCGGTCCTGCTCCTGCTGTTCCTGCTCGCCGTCACGGGGACCTACCTGCTGCTCACCGCCCGCGGCCCCCGGGAGAGGAAGGCCGCCGGTGGCCGCTGACAAGAAGCCCCGCTCGCCCATGGCCGCGCCCCGCTCCTTCCTCTGGAGCCGGCGGATCTTCCTGACCCTGCTCACCGGCTTCGTCCTGCTGCCGGTGTACGTGATGGTCTCCAGCTCCCTCAAACCGCTCGCGGACGTCTCGGGGAAGTTCCAGTGGATCCCCTCCGGGCTCACCCTCCGCCCGTACCTCGACATCTGGGAGACCGTCCCGCTCGCCGACTACTTCGTGAACTCCCTGGTCGTCGCGGGCACGGCCACCGTCTGCTCCCTGGTCGTCGCGGTCTTCGCCGCCTACGCCGTCAGCCGCTACGCCTTCCGCGGCAAGCGCGTCTTCACCGTGACGGTGCTCTCCACCCAGATGTTCCCCGGCATCCTCTTCCTGCTGCCGCTCTTCCTCCTCTACGTCAACATCGGCAACGCCACCGGCATCGCGCTCTTCGGCTCGCGCGGCGGCCTGATCCTCACCTACCTGACCTTCTCGCTGCCGTTCTCCATCTGGATGCTCATCGGCTACTTCGACGCCGTCCCGCGCGACCTCGACGAGGCCGCCAAGGTCGACGGCTGCGGCCCGCTCGGCGCCCTCCTCCGGGTCGTCGTCCCCGCCGCGGTCCCCGGCATCGTCGCCGTCGGCGTCTACGCCTTCATGACGGCCTGGGGCGAGGTCCTCTTCGCCTCCGTCATGACGACCGACACCACCCGCACCCTCGCCGTCGGCCTCCAGGGCTACGCCACCCAGAACGACGTCTACTGGAACCAGGTGATGGCCGCCTCCCTCGTGGTGAGCGTCCCCGTCGTCGCGGGGTTCCTGCTCCTCCAGCGCTACCTCGTCACCGGCCTCACCGCGGGCGCGGTCAAGTGACGACCCCCCGGCCCGAAAGGACTCCCGTGCCAGAACCGCTCGACCTCGCCGCCTTCCCGGCCTCCTTCGCCTGGGGCACCGCCACCTCCGCGTACCAGATCGAGGGCGCCGTCGCCGAGGACGGCCGCGCCCCCTCCATCTGGGACACCTTCTGCCGCGTCCCCGGCGCGATCGACCACGGCGACCACGGCGACACCGCCTGCGACCACTACCACCGCTGGCCCGAGGACATCGCCCTCATGAAGGGCCTCGGCACCGACGCCTACCGGCTCTCCGTCGCCTGGCCGCGCGTCGTCCCCGGCGGCGACGGGCCCGTCAACGAGGCCGGGCTCGACTTCTACGACCGGCTCGTCGACGGCCTCCTCGACGCCGGGATCACCCCCTCCGTCACGCTCTACCACTGGGACCTGCCGCAGGCCCTCCAGGACCGCGGCGGCTGGACCGTCCGCGAGACGGCCGAACACCTCGCCGCCTACGCCGGCGTCGTCGCGGAGCGCCTCGGCGACCGCGTCACCCGGTGGGCCACCCTCAACGAACCGCTCTGCTCCGCCTGGATCGGCCACCTGGAGGGCCGGATGGCACCGGGCCTCACCGACCTCACGGCCGCCGTCCGCGCCTCGTACCACCTGCTCCTCGGCCACGGCCTCGCCACCGCCGCCGTCCGCGCCGCCGCCCCCGGCGCCCGGATCGGCCTGGTCACCAACCACTCCACCGTCGCGCCCGCGAGCACCCGCCCCGAGGACGTCGCCGCCGCCGCCCGCATGGACGGCCACACCAACCGCTGGTGGCTCGACCCGGTCTTCGGCCGCGGCTTCCCCACCGACATGCGCGAGCTGTACGGCGTCGAACTCCCGGAGCAGCAGGGCGACATGGAGGCCATCGCCGCCCCGCTCGACTGGCACGGGCTGAACTACTACTTCCCGGTCACCGTCGCCGACGACCCGACGGGCCCCGTCCCGTACGCCCGCGAGGTCCGCCTCCCCGACGTGCCCCGCACCGGCATGGACTGGCAGATCGACGCGGACGGCCTGGAGGCCTTCTTGCTGCGGCTCACCGAGGACTACGGCGCGCGCAGGCTGTACGTCACCGAGAACGGCTCGGCCTTCCCCGACACCACGGGCCCCGACGGCGAGGTCCACGACCCGGAGCGCACCCGCTACCTGGAGGAGCACCTCGCCGCCTGCGCCCGCGCCCTGCGCAAGGGCGTCCCGCTCGCCGGGTACTACGCCTGGTCCCTGCTCGACAACTTCGAGTGGGCCTACGGCTACGACAAGCGCTTCGGGCTCGTCCACGTCGACTACGCGACCCAGCGCCGCACCGTGAAAACGAGCGGGCGGCGGTACGCGGAGCTCGTCGCCGCCCATCGCGCGCTGCACGCCCGGTAGCGCCCACGGCGCCGGGCGGCGGTACGGCGAAAGCCCATCGCCGCCCACCGCGCGCTGCATGCCGGGTAGCGCCCGTGGCGCCGGGCGGCGGTACGCGAAGCCCATCGCGCGCCCATCGCGCGCCCGGTGGTGCCCCGCAGCGCCCGGAACCGGGCGCGGGGCCGGCCGCCCGCACGAGCCCGCTCGGACGCGCCGGGGCCCCGGCCGTCCCCGCCCCCGGCCCCGTCCTTCCGAGGACGGGGCCGGGGGCGCGTGACGCGGAGCTCAGGCCTTCCGGAGGCCGCTGAGCAGCAGCTCGGCCAGCTGCTCGTAGGCCTCGGCGTCGGCGAGACCGGTCGCCGCGGCCACCTGGCGCCGCTGGATGCGGACCATCACCGAGGAGATGACGTCGGCCGCGAAGGTCACGTGCACCTCGCGGAACACGCCGGCCCGCACGCCCTCCTCGATGAGCTGCTGCACCCGGCCCGCCGCCGCCCGGGTGTTCCGCTCGTACACCTCCGCCGCCGGCTCGAAGGCCGCCACGTCGTCGAAGAACTGCGGCGAGACGGGCGCCAGCTCGGCCGAGACCGCCCGCAGATAGGCGGCCAGCCGCTCGGACGGATCCGCCGCGGCGGCGAGCACCGCCTCGACCCGGGCCGTGGCGCGCCGGAAGAAGTGCACGACCGCCGCCCGGACCAGCTGCTCCTTGCTGCCGGCCAGGCCGTACAGGGTCCGCTTCGAGCAGCGCAGCCGCGCGGCGAGGTCGTCGAGCGTCAGCCGGGCGAAGCCCTCGCCGACGAGGAGGGCGACGAGCTCCTCGAAGAGGGCGGAGCGGCGCGCCGCTCCGCGGCCCGTCAGCTGGGGGGCGTCGGCGGCGGAGGTCTCGATCACCCCGCCAGTATTCCAGGCCGCCGTTCCGGGGGATTACGTCGGCACCCTTCTGCGCTACGCTAACCGGTACTGCAGTACCTCCCCCAGTACCACTTTGCGCGCCGCTGGAGTCGCCATGGATGTCGACCGCCTGCTTCCCACCCCCGAGGCAGCGGACCTCATCGCCCTCACCCGGGAGATCGCCGACAAGGAGCTCTCTCCCCGGGTGGACGAGCACGAGGCCGCCGAGACCTATCCCGAAGGGCTCTTCGCCACCCTCGGCGAGGCCGGACTCCTCGGCCTCCCGTACCCCGAGGAGTACGGCGGCGGAGGCCAGCCCTACGAGGTCTACCTCCAGGTCCTGGAGGAGCTCGCCGCACGCTGGGCCGCCGTCGGCGTCGCCACCAGCGTCCACACCCTCGCCTGCCACCCCCTCCACGCCTTCGGCACCCCGGAGCAGAAGGAGCGCTGGCTCCCCGCGATGCTGGAGGGCCGGAGCGTCGGCGGCTACAGCCTCTCCGAGCCGCAGGCCGGCTCCGACGCCGCCGCCCTCACCTGCAAGGCCGAGCGCCAGGACGACGGCAGCGGCTACCGCGTCACCGGCACCAAGGCCTGGATCACCCACGGCGGCAAGGCCGGCTTCTACGCCCTCTTCGCCCGCACCGCCCCCGGCAGCCGCGGCGTCTCCTGCTTCCTCGCCCCCGGCGCCACCGAGGGCCTGAGCTTCGGCGCCCCCGAGCGCAAGATGGGCCTCCAGGCCGTGCCGACGACGGCCGCGTACTGGGACGGAGCCCTCATCGAGGAGGACCGGCGCATCGGGGACGAGGGCCAGGGCCTCCAGATCGCCTTCAGCGCCCTCGACAGCGGCCGCCTCGGCATCGCCGCCTGCGCCACCGGCCTCGCCCAGGCCGCGCTGGACGCCGCCGTGGCGTACGCCAACGAGCGCACCACCTTCGGCCGCCGGATCGTCGACCACCAGGGCCTCGGCTTCCTCCTCGCCGACATGGCCGCCGCCGTCGACGCGGCCCGCGCCACCTACCTGGACGCGGCCCGCCGCCGCGACCTCGGCCGCCCCTTCAGCCGTCAGGCCAGCGCGGCCAAGCTCATCGCCACCGACACGGCGATGAAGGTCACCACGGACGCCGTCCAGGTCTTCGGCGGCTACGGCTACACCCGCGACTTCCCGGTCGAGCGCTACATGCGCGAGGCGAAGATCATGCAGATCTTCGAAGGCACGAACCAGATCCAGCGGCTCGTCATCAGCCGGGGACTCGCCCAGCCGGCGTGATCCCCGACTCCGTCCGCCCCCGGCCGCACCAGACCGCCGGGGGCGGACGCGTGCCGCCTCTCCGGCCCGGGCGGTACGGTCACCGCCTGTCCCCGACCGCCGCGAGCAGGGCCGTGGCCGTCGCCGCCGTCAGGGCGGCCGGGAGCGACCGCGCCGCCAGGGGGCCGGCGGCCGCGGCTCCCAGGGCGAAGCCGGTGATCTTGAGGCTGGCTCCGGTGGTGAAGATCTGACCGCGCAGATGCTCCGGGGACTCCCGGTGCCGGACCGCGAACAGGGCGGTGAGCTGGGGGCCTTCGCCGAGGCCCGCGAGGAGGAAGCCGGCCACCAGGGCCGCGGGCCCGCCCGTCAGGGCGAGGGCGGGGGCCGCGGCCTGGACCAGCGCCCCGGCCCGTACGAGCGTGTCGGGGGAGAGGGCGAGCGGGAACCGGGCGAGCAGGGCGTTGGCCGCGAGGGCGGAGACCGCCGTGCAGGACAGCAGCACCGCCCCGTGGCCGGCCCCGCCGAGGATTCGCTCGCCCAGGAGCGGGACGCAGGCCGTCAGCATGCCCTGGGCGACACAGGAGACGACCGAGGTACGGGTCGCCCGGGCGAGACGGGGGTTCCCGAGCACGGCTCGTGTCCCGGAAGCCAGGACGCGGACCACCGACGACGGCCGCACGCGCCGGGCCGGGGCGGTCGACGCGCCCCGAGCCCGAGTAGTCGGTGCCTCCTGTGTCCAAGCGGGCTGTACGTCCGGGGTCTGCGCGGGTCGTGAGTACCGGGCCCGAGTGGGCCCCGCGTCTCGGGGCCCCGCGGGGTGTCCGGCCCCGTCCCGCTCCCGTGCGGGGAGGGCCCATGCCGCGGGTGCCGCCGCGGTGACGAGGGTCGCCGCGAGGATCACGGCCGTCGGTGCCCCCAGCACCTCCGCCGCCCCGCCCGCGAGGGCCGGTCCCGCCAGGGCCGCCGCGCCGAAGGTCATCGTGTCCAGCGCGTTCGCCCGGGGCAGCCGGTCGCCCGCCACCCGGGGCAGCTGGGCGGACCACCCTCCCGAGAGGGCCGGGCCGAGCAGACCCGTGAGGACCGCCGTCGCCACGGTGACGGCGAACGGCAGCCGACCGAGCCCCGCGAGGACGAGCACCAGGCCCGCCGCGTACAGGACGAGCGCTCCGGCGAGCAGACGGCCCGGGCGCGCGGCCCCGTCCAGGAACGCCCCGAGCACGGGACCGCCGAGCGCGGCGGAGACGCTGACGCCCGCGAGCAGCGCCGACGCCTCGCCGGTGGATCCGGCCAGCGCGAAGCCGGCGAGGAGCAGCGCCGGTCCGGCCGCCTCGTCCCCGACGCGGGCCACCAGCGCCCCGGTCAGACAGGTGAGGGTCCGCATCCGCAGGACAGTACGGAGGTAACTCAAAACTCCACAAGTTGCGTTACATTCCAGAAGTGTCCGATGACGACTGGTCCACCCGTCACTCCGTCCTGACCACGGCCCGCCGCACCGCCGCCCTCGTCAACGTGCTCGCCGACGACCGGCCCGACCCGGGCGAGGTCGCCGCCGTGCTCCTGGCGTACGGGGAGACGGGCCCCCTCGCCCTCGGCCCCCACGAGGTCGCCGAGATGCGCGGAGCCGCCGCCCTGCTGCGGGAGGTCTTCGCGGCCGCGACCGCCGACGAGGCCGCCGCCGTGCTGAACCGGCTCCTGCAGGAGCACACCGGTCCGCTCCGGCTGACCTCGCACGGCGGTACCGCCCCCTGGCACGCGCACATCGACCGGGACGACGACGCGCCCTGGGCCGAGTGGCTGCTCGCCTCGTCCTGCATGGCGCTCGCCGTCCTCGTCTGGGACCGACAGCGCCCGCCCGGCAGGACCTGCGCGTCCGGCAGCTGCCGGAACGTCTTCGTGGCGCAGGGCAGCGGGCCGGAACGCCGCTACTGCTCCCGCCGTTGCGCCACCCGCGAGCGCGTCGCGGCCCACCGGGGCCGGCACTCAGGCGGCCCCGTGGAGGAGCCCGCGTGAGACGGCCGCTCCGAGGAGGGCCGCGATCCCGGTGAGGCCGTGGCGTTCGGCGTGGTGGAGCGCCGTGCGGCCGTACGGGTCGGGGAGTTCGGGGTCGGCGCCCGCCGAGAGGAGCAGGGCGACGACCTTCTGGTGCGAGCCGCCGCCGTCGCCGAGGATCACGGCCTCCAGGAGCGCCGTCCAGCCGAGCCGGTTGACGTGGTCGACGTCGATCGCGGTCTCGTGGAGCACGGCGCGGACGTACGGCACGTGGCCGCGTTCCGCGGCGGGGATGAGGGCGGTGCCGCCGTAGCGGTTGGTCAGCTTCAGGTCGGGGCCCGCCGGGAGCAGGGCCCGCATCATGGCGACGCTGCCCGTGACGCCGGTGACCAGCCACGGGCTGTCGGACCGGTCGTCCTGCGCGTTCGGGTCGGCGCCCGCGGCGAGGAGCGCCCGTGCGGCGGGGACGTGGTCGCGCAGCGCGGCCCGCAGCAGCGGGGTGCGGCGGTGCCGGTCGCGGACGTCGACACGGGCGCCCGCGTCGAGGGCCGCGCGGACGGCGACGGCGTCACCGCGTGCCGCGGCCGCCAGAAGGGTGTGGTCGAGCGCGTTCATGGCGGGTTTCCTCGGACGCGGGCGCCTGCCCTGGGGCTTACTTGCCGAGCGAGGCGGCGCCGGCCTGGGCGAACTTCTCGTCGAGGTCGCCGGAGGGGGCGCCGGCGACGCCGATGCCCGCGATCGGGGCGCCCTTGGCGGTGACCGGGGCGCCGCCGGCGAGGAAGAGGGTGCCGGGGATGTCCTTCAGGGTCGGCGCGTTGGTGAGGCGCTTGGCCAGCTCGGAGGTGGGGGCGTTCCAGGAGACGGCGGTGTACGCCTTCTTCACGGCCGACTCGTAGGACTGCGGGCC
>NZ_JBEXSZ010000119.1:0-26584 GCF_040613865.1 Streptomyces sp. NPDC006197
GTCAGCTTCGAGGCGCGGCCGCGGATGTGGATGCCCACGGTAGAGAGGGTGACCTGCCGGTCGTAGATCCGCTGGTGGGTGTCGCTGGCGATGAGCGGCAAGTGAGCCTCCGCCACCCACGGCGCGCGCCGGGCCCCGACCGGGTCCGGCGCGCGTCCCCGTGTCCCGGGCGGGATGCCGGCGCGCGTCCACGGGATCCGCACGTTCGGGAGGATGCGGTTAACGTCCGGCGAATTGAAGGGAGTTGGGCTTCCGGCGGGTGTCTACGCGCGTCATCATCGCGGTCATGCGAATCCCCCCTCGAATCACCCTCGCCGGCGGTGTCGCCACCGCCCTCCTGTCCGCCCTCCTCCTCGGCGCCCCGGCTGGCGCCGCGCCGGCCCCCGCACCCGTCGCCGCCGCGTCCTCGGTCGCGGCGACCGCGTCCGTCGGGGACATCTGTTCCTCGGACCTGCCCAGCCAGGCCCACGACACCCTGCGGCTGATCGACGCGGGCGGCCCCTTCCCGTACAGCCAGGACGGCGCCGTCTTCCAGAACCGCGAAGGCGTCCTGCCGGCCCACGCCTACGGCTACTACCACGAGTACACGGTGAAGACCCCGGGCATCGACACCCGCGGCGCCCGCCGCATCGTGACCGGCAGCACGGCGGACGAGGACTACTACACCTCCGACCACTACGCCACGTTCGACCTGATCGACCACGCCTGCTGATCCCCGGGCAGGACGTCAGGCGCGGCGCGGGGTCGTCCACTCCAGACGGGTCCTGACCCGCGGGTCGCGGACGTGCTCCAGGGCGGCGAGCGCCGTCTCGCGCGGCGCTCCGTCCGCCTCCCCGTCCGCGAGGATCGACGCCAGCGCGTCGACGGCGCGCGGATCCTGACGGATCGCGAGCCCCCGCGCCGCCTCCGCCGCGGTCTCCGGATCGGAGTCGTCGAGCCGCTCCGCGAGCCCCTCCCGTACGAGCGGGGTGTCGTCGGGCAGCTCGGCGAGCGCCAGCGTCGCCCAGTCCCGCACCCGGGGGTCGCCGTCCCGGCTCAGCGCGAGCAGCACCCCGAGCGCCTCGACGTGCCCGGCCGGCACGATCCCGGCGAGGGCCGCCGCGACGGCCCGGCGCACCACCGCGTCGGGATGCCCGGCCGCCGCGAGCAGTTCGGGCACGGCGGCCGCGTCCGCGCACTCCCCGAGGGCGAGGACCGCCGAGAGCAGCGGCTCCCGCGCCGGGGGCACCGCCTCCGCCGCGAGGCGCCGCAGGACCGGGACCGCGCCCGGACCGAAGCCCGGCAGCGCGCCGAGCACCCGCGCGCCGAGCGCCCGGCGCAGCGGATCGCGGTAGGCGCACCACCCGGCCGCCGCCACGAAGGTCTCCTCGTCGGCCCGGCCCGCCAGTTCGGCCACCGCCGTCGTCCAGTCGTCGAGCTCCGGGTCGCCGCGGCGCAGCGCCCGCGCCGCGAGCTCCTCGTGCGGGGTGCGCAGCCCGAGCGCCGCCTCCAGGAGCGTGGCGATCGCCGCGTGGCCGGTCCCCCGGTCGTCGCCGCGCCCGGGCGCCCCGTCCTCCCGCAGCAGCTCGACGACGACCGTGATCCCGCCGTCCTCCCGGATCCGCCGGACGGCCGCCTCGTACGTCTGCCCGCCCTCGTTCCCGGCGACGAGCCCGCGCCGCAGCTCGGCCGCGATGTCGGCGCCGATCCACCGCCGGGCCTCCCGCAGGGCGGCCTCCCGGGCCCGCGCCCCGTGGTCGAGGAGCGCCCGCACGCAGCCGGTGGAGCCGCGCCGCGCGGCGGCGACGAGCGGGAGGACCCCGTCGGGGCCGGGCCGGTCCGGGTCGGCCCCGTGCTCCAGGAGGACCCGGGCGGTGTCGGCGTGGCCCAGGCGGAGGGCCCAGGCGAGGGCGGTGAAGCCGTACGCCTCCTCCTGGTCGGCCGCCGCGCCCGCCGCGAGCAGCGCCCGCACGACCTCGGTGTGCCCGCCGCAGGCCGCCCCGCACAGCGGCAGGTCCCCGTCCTCCTCGCCGCTGCCCCGGGCGGGGTCGGCCCCGGCGGCGAGCAGCACCCGCACGATGCCGGCCTCGTCGCCGACGGCCGCGCGGTAGAGCGCGGTCTCCCCGTCCTCCCGGCCCTCGGGGTCCGCCCCGTCCCGCAGGAGCCGCACGGCCCCGTTCTCGTCCCCGTCCCGGATGGCGTCGAACAACGTGCTCATGCACCGACCCTGACCCGCCGTCGGCTCGTGGCGCAAATCGATTCGCGCGCCGATGTGTGCCGATGTGTCAGGAGGCGCATTCCAGGACCGAGCCGCACACCCCGCACCGGGCCCGCAGGACGCGCCCCGCCGGCACCCGCAGGCGCTGGAGGCAGACCGGGCAGGAGAAGGAGACGCCGGTCGCCGGGGCCCCGCCCTCGAAGGCGTAGGGAGCGTCCTCGGAGGCCCGGCCCCTGCGTCGCTGCAGGCCGTACCGGCGGCGCTCGGCCCAGCCCGCCCCGGCGAGCGGCGGCGCGGTCCGCTCCCGCGCGGCCTCCGCCCGGCCCCGTACCCACGCCTCGTACGCCACGGCGCTGGTGAACCAGGGCGAGGGGTCCTCGCCGAAGACCTCGGCCCGCTTGGCGAGGACGTAGCCGAACTCCTCCGGGGTGAGGTAGCCGAGCTTCTGGCTCTCGACGCCGTCCTGCCGGTACGCGTCGAGCAGCGGCCAGCCGGCGCCCAGATAGGCGGTGGTCACGTCGGTGAGGACCTCGTTCTCCGCGGTGCCGGGGAAGCCGAGGCCGAGCCGGTGCAGCAGGACGTGGGTGATCTCGTGGGCGAGGGCCGCGCCGATGTCCCTGCGGCGGGTGCGGAAGCGGTCGTTGAGCTCCACGAAGTACTCGGGTCCTGCCGTGAGCTCGACGGCCGCCGCGTACTCCATGGGGCGGAAGCTCACCACGATGCGCGCCTCGGGCAGTTGCAGGTGCCGGACGAGGGCGTGGGCCACCCGCTGGGCGCCGAGGTGGAGGTCCTCCTCGTCGTCGAGGGCGACGTCGTCGGCGGTCACGCTGGCCGGATAGCGGTGCACGCCGTCGGGGGAGAGGCGGCGGTAGAGCGCGGTGAGCGAGGCCCGCATCGTGGCGCGGTGCGGAAAGCCGTGGATGACACGGTCGGCCCCATGACGGTTCGGCATGCCGGATCCCCCTTCGCGTCCACTGTACGGTCCCCCCACCGGATCTGGCCGAAAAGGCTTTCTTGTGGCGCCAGTTGGGTGCTGTTCATAATCCGGACATGCCTTGACGAGCGCATGTCATCGCGTTCATGTCATCCCTCCGTCGAGGCCGACCCCCCACGAGAGAAGGAAGACACGTGAAGCAGAACCGCATGATCCGTGCCCTCCAGAAGCTGGCGGCCGCCGGTGCCGTCGTCCTGGCGGCCGTCAGCCTCCAGCCCACCACCGCCTCCGCGGCCCCGGCCCCCGTCGTCGGCGGCACCCGCGCCGCACAGGGCGAGTTCCCCTGGATGGTCAGGCTCTCCATGGGCTGCGGCGGCTCCCTGATCACCCCTCAGGTCGTCCTCACCGCCGCCCACTGCGTGAACGGCTCCGGCACCAACACGAGCATCACCGCCACCGCCGGAGTCGTGGACCTCCAGTCGGGCAGCGCCATCAAGGTCAGGTCCACCAAGGTCCTCCAGGCCCCCGGCTACAACGGCCAGGGCAAGGACTGGGCGCTGATCAAGCTCGCCACCCCGATCACCTCGCTGCCCAACCTGAAGATCGCCGACACCACCGCGTACAACAGCGGCACCTTCACCGTCGCCGGCTGGGGCGCCACCTACGAGGGCGGCGGGCAGCAGCGCTACCTGCGCAAGGCGACCGTCCCGTTCGTCTCCGACGCCACCTGCCAGGCCGCCTACGGCAGCGACCTCGTCCCGGCCGAGGAGATCTGCGCCGGCTACAACGAGGGCGGGGTCGACACCTGCCAGGGCGACTCCGGCGGCCCCATGTTCCGCAAGGACAACGCCGGAGCCTGGATCCAGGTCGGCATCGTGAGCTGGGGCGAGGGCTGCGCACGGGCCGGCTACCCCGGGGTCTACACGGAGGTCTCGACCTTCGCCGCCGCGATCAAGTCGGCCGCGGCCACGCTGTAGCGGTCCTGTGGACGGGTGCCCCGGAGCGGCCTCGGCTCCGGGGCACCTTCACGCGCTTGAGTCGGTTATTTATTTTGAGAAGTCATAGGACATCCAGCTCCACCGAGGACGGCCCCCCGCCCTCCACCTCGAGCACCCACACCTCGTTCGCCCCCTCCCGCAGCACCGGCCCCGGCACGAACAGCGCCTCCTGCGGACCCGCCGCCCAGTAGCGGCCCAGGCAGAAACCGTTCACCCACACGAAGCCCCGGGTCGCGCCCGGCAGCCGCAGCCGGGCGTCCCCGCCCTCGGCCACGGCGAGGACCCCCCGGTACAGGCCCGGAGCTTCCGTGACCGGGCCGAAGGGCACCTTGGCGACCGTCTCCGTGCCGAAGGCGTCCAGGCGCAGCGCCCGGGCCCGTACCCCGTGCAGATACTGCCGCTCGTGCCGTACGCCCCCGGTGATCCCCTTCGGCTCCGCGAGCCGCGGCCCGTAGTTCACCCGGCCCAGCGACTCCACCCACAGGTCCACGAGCGCGGGACCCGCCACCGGCTCGGGAAGCGCCGCGTCCTCCTCGTCGAGGACCCCCGCCAGGCGGCCGTCGACGTACACCACCGCCCGGTCGCGCAGCCCCGTCACCCCCAGCGGGTACGGCTGCCGGGGGCCCGGCACCGCCACCCGGTAGCGGACCAGACCCCGGTCCACGCCCAGCTCCTCGAAGGTCGGCGGCACCGGCGTCACCGTCTCCTCGCCGCCGAGGACCTCCAGGACCGCGTCCAGCGGCGCCCACCCGTCGAGCACGCCGGAGACCGGCGCGCCGAGCCGGGCCGGCGGCTCCGGCACCTCCGGCAGCGGCCCCTCCGCGTACTCCGCGAGCACCTCGCGGAAGGCCCGGTACTTCTCCGTCGGCCGCCCCGCCTCGTCGACCGGCGCGTCGTAGTCGTACGAGGTCACCGTCGGCCGCAGCGGACCGTCGTGCAGCTCGCCGTCCCGGTTCGCGCCCGCCCAGCCGCCGAAGTTCGTCCCGCCGTGCGCCATGTACACATTGACCGAGGCCCCGCACTCCAGGACCTCCCGCAGCGCCGCCGCCGCGTCCGCCGCGTCCCGCACCGCGTGCTCCCGGCCCCAGTGGTCGAACCAGCCGCACCAGAACTCCATGCACATCAGCGGTCCCGACGGCTGGTGCCGCCGCAGCGTCGCGAAGCCCTCCCGCGCCCCCGAGCCGAAGTTCGCCGTCGCCAGCACCCCCGGCACCGAACCGCCCGTCAGCATGTGGTCCTCGGGCCCGTCCGAGGTGAACAGCGGCACGCTCACCCCGCAGTCCCGCAGCAGCCCCGCGACCCACTCCAGATAGCCCCGGTCGCTCCCGTAACTCCCGTACTCGTTCTCCACCTGCACCAGGACCACCGGCCCGCCCCGGTCGACCTGCCGCTCCACCACCTGCGGGAGCAGCCGCCGGAACCAGGCCTCCACCGGCGCCAGGAACTCCGGGTCCAGACTCCGCACCCGCCGCCCGAGCGGACCGGTCAGCCAGTGCGGAAGCCCGCCGTTCTCCCACTCGGCGCAGATGTACGGACCCGGGCGCACGATCGCCCGCATCCCGGCCCGCCCCACCGCGTCCAGGAACCGCCCGAGCGCGTCCGCGTCCACGTACCGGCCGGGCTCCGGCTCGTGCAGGTTCCACGGGACGTACGTCTCGACACAGTCGAGGCCCATCGCGCGCAGCATCCCGAGCCGGTGCTCCCAGTGCCCCTCGTGCACCCGGAAGTAGTGCAGCGCCCCCGAGAGCAGCCGCACCGGCCGCCCGTCGAGCAGAAAGTCCTCGTCACCCACAGCGAACGTGCTCATGACCTCACCCTCACCCCCTGGCGGCGGCACGGTCCATGGACAAAGATCGTCGCAGTTTGGACGTTAGAGAGGGCGGGCCACGGGATGTACCACACCTGGATGCGCTACTTCACGCCCAGCCCCGTCCACCACCGCCTCGGCCTCGTCTGCCTCGGCGTCGGACTTCAGCACGGCGTCCTGCCCACCGTCGGCCCGCGCACCCTCGACCACCACGTCGCCGTCGTCGTCTCCGCCGGCGGCGGCTGGTACCGGGGCCCCGACGGACGCCGCACCACCGTCACCGCCCCCGCCCTCCTCTGGCTCACCCCCGGCACCCCCCACCACTACGCCGCCGACCCCGGCACCGGCTGGGACGAGGCCTTCGTCGACTTCACCGGACCCGCCACCGCCACCTACACCGAACTCGGCTACATCGAGCCCGACCGGCCCGTCGTCCCCCTCTCCGACGCCGCGCCCGCCCGCGCCGCCATCGGCCGGATCGCCCGCGCCGCCCGCCCCGGCAACCCCCTCCTGGAGGTCGAGACCGGCGCCGCCGTCCACGAGCTGCTCGTCGCGCTGCGCCGGGCCCGCGCCGACACCAACGCCGACGGCGACCCCGTCCTCGCCGCCCTCGCCCGCGACGCCTTCCAGCCGCTCTCCGTCGCCGAGCACGCCGCCCGGCACGGCATGACCCCCGCAGAACTGCGCACCGCCGTCCGCCGCGCCGCCGGATGCAGCCCCAAGGACTACCTGCTCACCGTCCGCCTCGGCCGAGCCAAGGAACTCCTCGCCGCCACCGAGCTGCCCGTCGCCGCCGTCGCCCGCCGCGTCGGCTACGACGACCCCGCCTACTTCTCCCGGCTCTTCACCCGCCGCGTCGGCACCGCGCCCATCCGGTTCCGCGAGCAGCAGGGGCGGTCCGTGCACGGCGGCTGGAGCAACAGCGTTCCGGATCCCGAACACCCGCCCACGATCCCCCCGCGATCCGTCTAAGCTCGCAGATCATGAGCGACACCAGCGGCACCAGTGCCATCGACCCGACCGTCATCGCCGAGCTGACCCGGCTGCGCGAAAGCATCGACAACATCGACGCCGCGGTCGTGCACATGCTCGCCGAGCGCTTCAAGTGCACCCAGCAGGTCGGCGTCCTCAAGGCGAACCACCAGCTCCCGCCCGCCGACCCCGCCCGCGAGGCCCGCCAGATCGCCCGGCTGCGTGAACTCGCCGAGAGCGCGAAACTGGACCCGGCCTTCGCGGAGAAGCTCCTCAACTTCATCATCGCCGAGGTCATCCGGCACCACGAGACGATTGCGGACGGAGCACGCTGATGGGCCGCGTCACGGTCTTCACCCTCGGAGGCACCATCTCCGCCCGAGGCGGTGACGCAGCCCGCATGACCGGCCAGGAGGTCCTCGCAGGCCTCGGCGCCCCCGAGGACGTCGTCCTGCGGGACTTCCGCCGCGTCCCCAGCTCCACCCTCTCCTTCGAGGACCTCGCCGCCCTCGCCGACGAGGTGCGGCAGGCCGTCGCCGACGGCTCCGGCGTGGTCGTCGTCCAGGGCACCGACACCCTGGAGGAGACCGCCTTCCTCCTCGACCTGCTCTGCACCACCGAGCAGCCGATCGCCGTCACCGGCGCCATGCGCCGCCCCGACCTGCCCGGCGCCGACGGCCCCGCCAACCTCGCCGCCGCGCTCGCCGTCGCCGCCGACCCCGCCTGCCGGGACCTCGGCGTCCTCGTCGTCCTCGCCGACGAGATCCACGCCGCCCGCCTCGCCCGCAAGACCCACACCACCTCCATCGCCACCTTCGCCTCACCCGGCGCGGGACCCCTCGGCACCGTCGTCGAGGGCCGGCCCCGGATCCTCCTCCGCCCCGCCGTCCCCGCCGCGCTCTGCCCGCTCACGCTCGACCCCTCCGTGCGCGTCGCCCTCGTGACCCTCTCCCTCGGCGACCGCGGCGAACTCCTCGACGCCGTCGACGACCGCTTCCAGGGCCTCGTCGTCGCCGCCTTCGGCGGCGGACACGCCCCCGCCCCGCTCGTCGAACCCCTCGCCGAACTCGCCCGGCGCATCCCGGTCGTCCTCGCCTCCCGCACCGGCGGCGGCGCGACCCTCACCGACACCTACCGCAGCCCCGGCTCCGAGCACGACCTGCTCCACCACGGACTGATCCCCGCCGGCCCGCTCGACCCCGCCAAGGCCCGGATCCTGCTCCACACCCTGATCTCCAGCGGCGCCGCGACCCCCAGCGGCTACGACCGGCCCCGCATCACCGCCGCCTTCGCCCACCTGAACGGCTCCGGCCTGGCCTGAGGTCCCCATACCCCCTGCCCGGGAACGGAGCGATCGGGCAGCATAGGGCCCATGTCCGTACTGACGCGCGACGAAGCGCAGACCCGTGCCCAGCTCCTCGACGTCCACCACTACCGCGTGGACCTCGACCTCACCACCGGCGACGAGACCTTCCGGTCACAGAGCCTCATCCGCTTCACGGCCCGCGCCGCGGGGGACACCTTCGTCGAGCTCAAGCCCGAGACCCTCCACTCCGCCGAGCTCGACGGCGAGCCCCTCGACGTCACCACCCTCGACGGCAACCGGCTCCCGCTCGCCCTCACCGAGGGCGAGCACACCCTGCTCATCAGCACCACCATGCGGTACTCCCGCACCGGCGAGGGCATGCACCGCTTCACGGACCCCACCGACGGCGAGTCGTACGCCTACACCCAGCTGTTCATGGAGGACGTGCAGCGCGTCTTCGCCGCCTTCGACCAGCCCGACCTCAAGGCCGTCTTCGAGGTGGGCGTCAAGGCCCCCGAAGGCTGGACCGTCCTCTCCAACGGCATCACCGAGCAGCAGCCCGACGGCCGCTGGCAGGCCGCCCCCACCCCCCTGCTCTCCACCTACTTCGTCTGCGTCGCCGCCGGCCCCTGGCACACCGTCCGCACCGAGCACGCCGGTCTGCCCTTCGGCATCCACTGCCGCCGCTCCCTCGCCGCCCACCTCGACGCCGACGCCGACGAGATCCTCGCCGTCACCAAGGCCTGCTACGACCGCTACCACGAGAAGTTCGACGAGCCCTACCCCTTCGACTCCTACGACCAGGCCTTCGTCCCCGAGTTCAACGCCGGTGCCATGGAGAACCCCGGACTCGTCACCTTCCGCGACGAGTTCGTCTTCCGCTCCGCCGTCACCGTCACCGAGCGCCAGACCCGCGCCATGGTCATCGCCCACGAGATGGCCCACATGTGGTTCGGCGACCTCGTCACCCTGCGCTGGTGGGACGACATCTGGCTGAACGAGTCCTTCGCCGAGTACATGGGCTTCCAGACCGTCAACGAGGCCTGCTCCGACCTCTTCCCCGACACCTGGATCGACTTCGGCGTCACCCGCAAGTCCTGGGGATACGAGGCGGACCAGCGCCCCTCCACCCACCCCGTCGCCCCCGACCCGGAGGCCGTCCCCGACACCGCCTCCGCCCTCCTCAACTTCGACGGCATCTCCTACGCCAAGGGCGCCTCCGCGCTCCGCCAGCTCGTCGCCTGGCTCGGCGAGAAGGACTTCCTCGCCGGCATCAACATCCACTTCAAGCGCCACAGGTTCGGCAACGCCACCCTCGCCGACTTCATCGACAACCTCGCCGCCGCCACCGACCGCGACGTCCACGCCTGGGCCGAGCAGTGGCTGCGCACCACCGGCGTCGACACCCTCACCCCCCGCCTCGAAGGCGAGGGCACCCACTGGCGCCTCCACGTCGACCGCGACGGCAGCCGCCCGCACCGCATCCGGGCCGGGATCTACGACCGGCAGCCCGACGGCGAACTCGCCCTGCGCGAGCGCCGCGAGCTCGACGTCCCGCAGGAGGCACCCGCCGAACTGACCGGCCCGCGCCCCGCCCTCGTCGTCCTCAACGACGGCGACCTCACCTACGCCAAGCTCCGCTTCGACGAGGTCTCCCAGGAATCCGCCCTGCGCGGCCTCTCCCGCATCCCCGACCCCCTCACCCGCGCCGTCGTCTGGAACGCGCTGCGCGACATGGTCCGCGACGGCGACCTCGCCCCCGCCGACTACCTGGAGGTCGCCCTCGCGCACCTCCCCGAGGAGACCGAACTCGCCCTCGTCCAGGGCATCCTCGGCTTCGCCCGCACCCAGATCGCCGACCGGTACGTCACCGCGGAGGAGCGCCCCGCCGCCCTCGCCACCATCAGCGAGATCGCCCGCGCCCTGCTGCGCCACACCGAGGACGGCGAGGCGCCCGGACTGCGCCTCACCGCCGTCCGCGCCTGCATCGACAGTGCCACCACCCCCGACAAGATCGCCTCCTGGCTCGACGAGGGCACCGTCCACGGCGGGCCGGAGCTCGACCCCGAGCTGCGCTGGCGGATCCTCGCCCGCCTCGCCGTCCTCGGCGCCACCGACGAGACCGCGATCGCGGCCGAGCTGGAGCGGGACCCCAGCGCCACCGGCCAGGAGGGCGCGGCCCGCTGCCGGGCCGCCCTGCCCACCCCCGAGGCGAAGGCCGCGGCCTGGTCGTCCCTCTTCGACTCCGACGACCTCTCCAACTACCTCTTCACCGCCACCGCCCAGGGCTTCTGGCAGCCCGAACAGGCCGAGCTCGTACGGGAGTACGTACCGCGCTTCTACGAGGCGGCCGTCGCGCTCGGCGACCGCCGGGGCCCCGCGATGGCCGAGGCCGCCGGGCGCTACGCCTTCCCCGCGTACGCGATCGACGCCGACTCCCTGGCCCTGGGCGAGTCCCACCTCGCGGAGGACACCATGATCCCGGCCCTCCACCGCAAGCTGGCAGACCAACTGGACGACCTGCGCCGCGCGCTGCGCGTGCGCGGCTAGGAGGTGTCCCGCCGGTCGGGCCCGGCCCGGCCGGCAGGACACGGTCGGGGACGTCCGGCGGATCAGACCGGGCCGGACGCCCAGTCCCAGCCGGTCAGCGCCGCGTGCATCAGGCGCGCGGCGCCCGTCGGGTGGCCGTCGGCGTACCGGAGCAGGGTGAGGGTGCGCCGGCAGTCGGGGCTGTCGACGGCGATCCAGGCGACGGGGGCGCGGGTGGCGCTGCGCCGGGCCATGTCCGGGATGAGGCCGACGCCGAGCCCCGAGGCGACCAGGATCGCGGTCGCGCTGGGCTCGTCGCCCTCGCAGACGATCCTCGGGGGCGCCAGGCCGTTCCCCGCGAAGAGCCGGTCGAGGAGCCTGCGCTGCCAGTGGCCCGTGCGGGTGGTGACGAAGGGCTCGTCGGCGAGTTCGCCGACGGTCACCGAGGCGCGGCCCGCCAGGGGATGGTCGAGCGGCGCGACCACCCACACCGCCTCGTCGAGCAGCCGCACCGCCTCCAGGCCGTCGGGCGCGAAGGGCTGCGAGGCGACACAGAGGTCCACCTCCTGACCGCGCAGGCGGCGGGCCATCTCCTCGGCGGCCATCTGGTGGAGCTCGACCTCGATGCCGGGGTGGGCCCGTTTGAACGCCCCGAGCGGCCCGGTCAGGGTGAGGAAGGTCTCCGAGGCCAGCCGTACGGTGCCGAACTCCCCGCCCGCGAGCCCGGCGACGGCCCGGCGCCCCGCGTCGAGCTCCCCGAGGGAGCGCTCGACGTGCCGGAGGAACACCTTCCCGGCGTCGTTCAGCCGGAGCCGGCCGACCCGGTCGAACAACGGCGTGCCCAGCTCGTTCTCCAGGCGGGCGACGGTACGGCTCAACGACGGCTGGGCCACGCGGAGTTCCTCGGCAGCGCGGCTGAGGTGCTCCAGGCGGGCCACGACGACGAACTGCCTGAGCGCGTGGAGATCCATCATGCCCCCAGGGGCATAGCCCGATAGCGATACTGATCTTGGACAGGATATCGGCCGGGCCATAGCGTCGTGAGCGTTCCCGCACCGACAACAAGGGGGGTGACGCCCCATGCTCAGGGGCGTGTGGCGGGCCGTCGTCACGGCGCACGTGGTGGCGGTCCTCGGCCAGCCGGTCTTCGCCGGCGTCTATCTGAGCGGCGACTTCGACGGCCTCGGCATGCACGCAGCGGGCGCCGACGTCGTCACCTCGCTCTGCCTCGTACAGCTCGTCGTCGCGATCGTCGTCTGGGCGCGGCTGCGCCGGTCCTGGCCGTTCTACGTCACGCTGGCGCTCGCGGTCGCCGAGACCGCGCAGTACTTCGCCGGGACGGCCGGGGCGCTGTGGCTGCACGTCCCCCTGGGCGTGTTCACCATCGCGGCCGTCGTCGTCCTGTTCACCGCGGTCTGGCTGCGGCCGTTGGACCGCCGGGAGGCCCTGGACCGCCGGGAGGCCGTCGATGCCTGAGCTCACGAGGCGCCGGCTCCTGGCCGTCGGCGGGGCGCTCGGGCTGATGGCGGCGGGCGGGCTGACGGCCGCGGCCGGACTGTCCCGCCGTCCGGCCGTGACCGGGGCCGAACTCCGCAGCGCGGTACCGCTGCCGCCCCCGTTCCGGGTGCCGCTGCCGCTCCCGGCCGTCCTGAAGCCGGTCGCCACCAGGGGCGGCGTCGACCGTTACGAGATCACCCAGCGCGAGGTGACGGCGGAGATCCTGCCCGGCGTACGGACACGGCTGTGGACGTACGGGGGCACCTTCCCCGGCCCCACGATCGAATCGCGCCGCGGCCGTCCGGTCACCGTCTCGCACCGGAACGAACTGCCGGTGCCGACGGTCGTGCACCTGCATGGCGGACGCACACCGGCGACGTCCGACGGCTACCCGACGGACCTGGTGCTGCCGGAGGGCTGGAGCGGCGGCCACGGAGGACACGGGGGACACGGGGGAGGCCATGGCGGGGGCATGCACGACCCACGGGCGGTGACGACCGACCTCACCCGGGACTACACCTTCCCGATGGACCAGCGGCCGACGCTGCTCTGGTACCACGACCACCGGATGGACTTCACCGCCCCGGCGATCTGGCGGGGCCTCGCCGGGCTGCACATCGTGCGCGACGACGCCGAGGAGGCCCTCGGGCTGCCGGCGGGACCGCGGGAACTGCCGCTGATGATCGCGGACCGGGCGTTCGCCGCCGACGGCAGCCTCGACTACCCGTCCCTCGACCCCACCCTGCGCGGCCGCCCCGGGGTCCGCGAGTCCTACCTCGCCGGCGTCCTCGGCGACGTCGTCCTGGTCAACGGCGCCCCCTGGCCCGTCCACGAGGTCGACGCGGCCCGCTACCGGCTCCGCCTCCTGAACGCCTCGAACGCCCGGCACTACGACCTCGCGCTGGTCGACGGCGACGGCCGGTCCCTCCCGCTCGTCCAGGTCGGTGCCGACCAGGGACTGCTCGCGACACCGGTCACCCACGGTTCCCTGCCCATGGCGCCGGCCGAACGGTACGACGTCGTCGTCGACTTCGCCCACGAACCGGTCGGCGGCCTCGTCCGGCTCGTCAACCGCCTGGGCTCCGGTCGCACCCGTGACGTGATGGCTTTCCGGATCGCCCGGAAGGCCGCCGACGACAGCCGCGTGCCCCGGGTCCTGTCGACCGACCTGCCGAACTGGCGGAGGTCGGACGCCGTCCGGGTCCGCGACTTCTCCTTCCGCGCGGGCCGCATGGGCGAGGACGGCGGCCACGGCTGGCTGATCGGAGGCCTCCCCTTCGACCCGGCCCGCTCGGACGTGACGGTCCGCCTGGGCGACGTGGAGATCTGGCGCCTGGTCGCGGACGTCCACCACCCGGTCCACCTGCACCTGACGGGCTTCCGGATCCTCTCCCGGGGCGGCGAGGCGCCCCTCGCGCACGACGCGGGCCTGAAGGACACGGTGTCCCTGCGGCCGGGCGAGTCGGCGGAGATCATCACGCGGTTCGACGGCTATCGGGGGCGCTACCTCTTCCACTGCCACAACGCGGAACACGAGGACATGGGCATGATGGCCAACCTGGAAGTGACCTAGCCCCCCCCAGAACCGCCACCCACCCCCGCGGCGGGGGTGACGGAAGGGGAGCCGCCCACCCGGGCGCGGGCCCCTACGGAGGTGGCGGAAGGGCGCTGCCCCGCCACGGCGTGGGCCCCGTGCGGCACCGCCCACGCAAGAGCACCCCCCACCCCCCGTCGCTCGTTCGGGTCACAGCGCCCGGTCCCCCGGACAGACCCCGGCAACCCCCGGCACCCTGTCGTCCATGCGTGCCGCACCCCCACCCCTCGCCGCCGACACCACCGCCCTGAGCCGTCTCCTGGGCACGGCCCTCGACGCCCTCCGGGAAGGAGCGCGGGCCAGGGGCGGCCCGCTCCCGGCGGGGGGCCCGGAGGCCGTGGCCCGGCGTGTGCGCGAGGCGCTCGGGGAGCCGCTCCCGGAGACGGGGCGGGGCCCCCAGGAGGCGCTCCGTACCCTCGTCGCCGCGCTGGCGGCCGGCGCCGCCGACCCCGCCGACCCCCTCTGCGCCGCCCATCTCCACACCCCGCCCCTCGCGCTCGCCGCGGCCGCCGATCTGGCCGCCTCCGCGCTGAACCCGTCGATGGACTCCTGGGACCAGGCGCCCGCGGCCTCCGCCCTGGAGGCCGAGGTCACGGCGGCGCTGGCCGCCGAGGTCTTCCCGGACGCGCCCCACCCCGACGCGCTCGTCACCACCGGCGGCACCGAGTCCCATCAGCTCGCCCTGCTCCTCGCCCGGGAGCGGCACGGAAACAGGCTCAGGACCGTTGTCGGTGCCAACGCCCACCACTCCTTCCACCGCGCCGCCTGGCTCCTCGGCCTGCCCGAGCCGGTCACCGTGCCCACCCCGAGCGGCACGATGGAGCCAGAAGCCCTCCACGAAGCCCTGGCCCGCACGGGCGAGGGGCCCGTCCTCGTCGCCGCCACCGCCGGCACCACCGACGAGGGCCTGATCGACCCGCTCCCGGAGATCGCGGACGTATGCGTCGGCGCCGGCGTCGAGCTCCACGTCGACGCCGCGTACGGCGGCCCCGTCCTCTTCAGCCGGACGCACCGCCGGCTCCTCGACGGCCTCGACCGGGCCCGTACCGTCACCGTCGACCTGCACAAACTCGGCTGGCAGCCGGCCGCGGCGGGACTCCTCGCCGTACGCGACGCCGCCGACCTCGCGGTCCTCGGCCACACCGCCGACTACCTCAACGCCGACGACGACACCGAGGCCGGCCTCCCCGATCTGCTCGGCCGCTCCCTGCGCACCACCCGCCGCCCCGACGTCCTCAAGGCCGCCGTCACCCTCCGCGCCCTGGGCCGCACCGGCCTTGGCGCGCTCGTCGACAGGTGCATGGACCTCGCCCAGGACCTCGCCGACCGGGTGGAGAAGGCCCCCGGCCTGGACCTCAAGGGACGCCCCACGCTCACCACCGTCCTCTTCCGGCCGGCCGGCGCCGACGACACGACCGTCGCCGCGATCCGCCGGACCCTCCTCGCCGAGGGCCGGGCCGTCCTCGGCCGGGCGACGGCCGACGGCCGCCTCTGGCTCAAGGCCACCCTGCTCAACCCCCACACCACCCCCGGCGACCTGGACCGGATCCTCACCCTCGTGGAAGGCAGCACGCACCGATGACCGGCGACACCCCCCAGCAGGACCTCGATCAGCCCCACGACCTGGTGGGCGTCGGCCTCGGCCCCTTCAACCTCTCGCTCGCCGCCCTCGCGCACGGCGTCCCCGGCGGTCTCGCCGCCACCTTCTACGAGCAGCGGCCGGCCTTCCACTGGCACCCCGGGCTGCTCCTCGACGGCGCCACCCTCCAGGTCCCCTTCCTGGCCGACCTGGTGACCCTCGCCGACCCCGCCAGCCCCTGGACCTTCCTCAACTACCTGAAGAGCCGCGAGCGCCTCTTCCCCTTCTACTTCGCCGAGAAGTTCCACATCCAGCGCGCCGAGTACGACGCCTACTGCCGCTGGGTCAGCGAGCGGCTCCCCGGACTCCGCTTCGGCCACCAGGTCGACTCCGTCCGCTGGAACCCCGAGCGGCGCCTGTTCGAGGTCGACTTCACCCAGGTCGACCCGGAGGGCGAGGCCGAGGCCCTGGGCCGCGCCCACACCCGGAACGTCGTCCTGGGCGTCGGCACCGAGCCGTACGTCCCCGAGCCGCTCCGGCCGCTCGCCGACGCCCCCGGCGTCCCGGTGATCCACTCCGCCGACTACCTGACCCACCGCGAGTCGCTGCTGCGCGCCGGTCACGTCACCGTCATCGGCTCCGGCCAGTCCGGCGCCGAGGTCTTCCTCGACCTGCTCCGCGCCCGCCCCGCAGGGGCCGAGCGGATCCACTGGCTGGCCCGGACCGAGGCCTTCGCCCCCATGGAGTACTCGAAGCTCGGCCTGGAGCACTTCACCCCCGACTACACCCGCTACTTCCACGCCCTGCCCGAGCCGGTGCGAAGCGAACTCGTGCCCCGCCAGTGGCAGTTGCACAAGGGCATCGACGCGGACACCATCGCCGCCATCCACGACGAGCTCTACCGCCGCACCCTGCACGGCGGCTGGCCCGACGCCGTCCTCACCCCCGGCGTCCGGGTCCGCACGGCGGGGCGGGTCGCCACCACGCAGGTCGAACTGCACCTCGAACACGTCCAGCAGTCCACCCGCTCCCGGCTCACCACCGACGCCGTCGTCCTCGCGACCGGCTACCGGGAGCGCCCGGTGGACCGGATGCTCGCCGGACTCGACCCGTACCTGCGCCACGACTCCGCCGGACGTCCGCGGATCGACGAGCGGTACCGCCTGGTCCTCGACCCCTCCGTCACGGGCTCCGTGTACGTCCAGAACGCCGAGCGCCACACCCACGGCGTCGGCGCCCCCGACCTGGGCCTGGCGGCCTGGCGCAGCGCGACCATCCTCAACTCGGTCACTGGCAGGGAGCCGTACCCGCTGCCGCGCCGCACCGCCTTCACCAGCTTCGGCCTGGACGCGCGAGAGGCGCCGGGCATCCCGGCCCAGAGCCGGAAGCTGACGCCTCTCGTGCAGCAGTAGGAGCTAGAAGACGGGCACGCCGTCCCGGGTCAGCTTCCAGTCCACCGACGCGAAGAGGCCCGGGTCGACCGTGCCCTTCGCCTTCACCCACTGGATGATGGTGTTGCGGATCTCGTCCGAGTTCGCCCACAGCTGCTGGGCGCCGGCGACGTGCGGGAACGCGCCGCCGCCGCTCGCCCGGTAGTTGTTGACCGCGAGGACGAACTTCGCCGCCGGGTCGAGCGGCTTGCCCTCGAAGGACAGGTTCGCGATCCGCTGTCCGGCCGGCTTCGCGATGTCGATGTCGTACGTCAGGCCCGACACGGCGTCGTAGTTGTAGTCCGGGGTGCTGTCCGCGTTGGTGAGCTTCGCGGTGTCGACGGGCGCGCCCGCCGGGGTCTGGACGTAGTACTTCGCCGAGTACTCCAGGTAGTCCTTCAGCTGGGCGCCCGTCAGCAGACGCGCCTCCAGGGTGTTCTCGAAGGGGTAGAGGCCGGCGGCGTCCTTGATGCTGATCTCGCCGGCGGGGATCCGGGCCGTGCGCGAGAAGCAGGAGGCCTGCGAGAGCACGGGCAGACCGGCGTACGCGCCGCCCGCGAGGGCCGCCTTCACCGTCTCGGCCTGGACGACGTTGATCAGGTCGATGATCGGCTCGTCCTTCCAGGGCGCGTCGGCCGTCGTCATGGCCGCCGTGGAGGTGCCGATGACCTGGTTGACGTACGCGACGACCTTCTTGTGCTCGTCGGCGAGCAGTCCGGTGATCTCCGGGTCCTCGGGGACCGTGTTGGAGTTGAGGACCTGCGCGCCGACCTTCTCGACCACCCAGCGGCCCTTCTCCCACACCAGGTCGAAGTCGAAGAGGGTGAGGCGCTGGCCCCACTTCAGGGGCTCGGAGAGGACGACGTCCTTGCCGGTCTCCTTGTTCGTGACCTTGTACTCGGGGATCTCGGTGTGGGCGTGTCCCACGAGGATCGCGTCGATGCCGGGGACCTGCTCGGCGACGAGCGCGGCGGCGTTCTCGATGTACGGGAGCTGGTCGCCGTACGAGGAGGTGCCGGAGGAGCCGGAGTGGGCGGAGACGACCACGACGTCGGCGCCCATGGAGCGCAGCTTCGGCACCCACTTCGCGGCCTGCTCCTCCAGACCGGGGAAGACCATCTTTCCGGTGACGTTCGCCTTGTCCCAGATGGCGATGCCCGGGTTGGTCAGGCCGAGCACGGCGACCCTGACGTCCTTGCCGTGCGGGGTGCGCAGGCAGTGCATGCTGTACGGGGCGAAGGCCGGGCGCAGGGACTTGGCGTCGAGCGCGTTGGCGCCGAGCAGCGGGAAGTCGCACTGCTCCTCGAACTTCCGCAGCACCGGGATGCCGTAGTTGAACTCGTGGTTGCCGAGCGCGGCGGCGTCGTAGCCGATGGCGTTCATGGCCTGGGCCATCGGGTGGACCGGGCCGCCGGTCTGGGTGATGGGGTCGACCTTGGCGTAGTAGTAGGACAGCTGGGTGCCCTGGATGGTGTCGCCGGCGTCGATGAGCAGGGTGTTGCGGCGGCCCTTCGCGGCGCGGACCTGCTCGACCAGGGTGGAGATCTTGGCGAGGCCGACGTCGTTGTGCGCCTTGTCGTCGAACTCCTTGTCCGTGAAGTAGTCCCAGTTGAAGACGTTGCCGTGCAGGTCGGTGGTGCCCATCACGGTGAAGGAGTACCGCTTCTGCGGACGCGGGCGGCCGGGGCCGGCGGCCTCGGCGGGCACGGCGACGGCTCCGGCGACGGCCACTCCGGCCCCGGCGGCGGCCGAGCGCTCCAGGAACGTCCTGCGGTTCAGCGGCATGTGTTCTCCCCATTGATTCGGCGCCTGCCATGGCGCACAACGCGCGTAGATTCTGGCTCAGACCGAACTGTCGCAACAGACCTTTCGGGTTACGGAGTGGGAAAGTGTTCGGTATGACACACCCGCACCCCACCCCCGAGGCACCCCAGGTGACGGTCCGTGGCGAGGGCCGCCTGGAGGTGGAGCCGGAGCTGGCGCGGATCGGTGTGACGGTACGCGCCGGGGGCACCGACCGGGCCTCGGTGCTCGCCGCCCTGACGGCCCGCAACGCCGAGGCGATCGCCCTCGTCAAGTCCTGCGGTGAGGCCGTCGCCGCGCTGGATACGGGCGCCCTGTCCGTCAGCCCCGAGCCGGCCCGGCACGGCCGCGGCGAGCGGGTGCGCGGCTACCGGGGCTGGGTGCACCTCTCGGCCGAGCTGACCGATTTCACCGCCCTCGGCGAGCTCGTCACGCACCTCGCCGACCTGGAGTGGACCCGGGTGGACGGCCCCTGGTGGTCGCTGCGTCCGGACTCCCCGGCGCACGCGGAGGCGCGCCGGCGGGCCGTACGGGACGCGGTGCGCCGGGCGCGCGAGTACGCGGAGGCGCTCGACACCTCCCTGGTGGCACTCCTAGAACTCTCCGACACCGGACTCGCCCCGGGCATGCCGGCTCCGGCCGGCGGGATGCGCATGGCCTTCGCCGCCGAGACGGTGGAGGCCCCCGCTCCGCTGGAGCTCGAACCCCAGCGGCAGACGGTCACCGCGGAGGTCGCGGCACGGTTCACGATGGGGCCGCCCGCACTCTGAGACGAACGGCTTTTCGGCCCGTAACCCGCTCATCGGAGCAACCCGCCGCACAGATTCAAGACTTGTCAACAACCTTTCACGGAAAGGTTGTTGAGTAGTCATGCCGGGCGCCTTCGCTACCCGCTGGTAAGCCCTAGGCTCGCCTTATGCGCCGAGCGAAAATCGTTTGTACCCTTGGGCCCGCCACCGAAACATACGACCAGATCAAGGCGTTGATCGAGGCCGGAATGGACGTGGCCCGCTTCAATCTCAGCCACGGCAGCTACGCCGATCACGAGAAGCGCTACCAGCACGTCCGTGAGGCCTCCGACGAGACCGGCCGCAGCGTCGGCGTCCTCGCCGACCTTCAAGGCCCGAAGATCCGCCTCGGCCGCTTCCGCGAGGGACCCGTACTCCTTGAACGCGGCGACGAGTTCACCATCACCGTCGAGCCGGTGGAGGGCGACCGCCACCACTGCGGCACCACCTACTCCGGCCTCGCCGGGGACGTGACCGCGGGTGAGCGCATCCTCGTCGACGACGGCCGCGTCACCCTGGAGGTCACCTCCGTCGACGGCCCCCGCGTGCACACCCGCGTGATCGAGGGCGGCATGGTCTCCGACCACAAGGGCCTCAACCTGCCCGGTGTCGCCGTCTCGGTCCCGGCCCTCTCCGAGAAGGACATCGAGGACCTGCGCTGGGCGCTGCGCACCGGCGCCGACGTCATCGCCCTCTCCTTCGTGCGCAGCGCCCGGGACATCGAGGACGTGCACCGGATCATGGACGAGGAGGGCCGCCGGCTCCCCGTCATCGCCAAGATCGAGAAGCCGCAGGCCGTCGAGAACATCGAGGAGATCGTCGCCGCCTTCGACGGCATCATGGTCGCCCGCGGCGACCTGGGCGTCGAGATGCCGCTGGAGCAGGTGCCGATCGTCCAGAAGCGCGCGGTGAAGCTGGCCAAGCGCAACGCCAAGCCGGTCATCGTCGCCACCCAGATGCTCGACTCGATGATCGACAACTCCCGCCCCACGCGCGCCGAGGCGAGCGACGTGGCGAACGCGGTCATCGACGGCACCGACGCCGTGATGCTCTCCGGCGAGACCAGCGTCGGCCGCTATCCGATCGAGACGGTCCGCACCATGAGCCGGATCGTCGAGGCCGCGGAGGAGGACGTCCTCGCCAAGGGCCTGCCCCCGCTGACCGAGCGGAACAAGCCCCGCACCCAGGGCGGCGCCGTGGCCCGCGCGGCCGCCGAGATGGGCGACTTCCTGGGCGCCAGGTTCCTGGTGGCCTTCACCCAGTCCGGCGACACGGTCAAGCGGCTCTCCCGCTACCGCTCGCCGATCCCGCTGCTCGCCTTCACCCCGGACCCGGCGACCCGCTCCCAGCTCAACCTCACCTGGGGCGTCGAGACCTTCCTCGGGCCGTCCGTGGACTCCACGGACGCGATGGTGGCCCAGGTCGACGAGGAGCTGCTGCGGATCGGCCGCTGCCGGCCGGGCGACATCGTGGTCATCACGGCCGGCTCCCCGCCGGGCGTCGCGGGCTCCACGAACCTGGTCCGGGTGCATCACATCGGTGAGCCGCTGACCTAGGGAGGATTCAAGGGGCGTCGGGGGAGCGGACCTTGATCGCCCTGCCCGTCTCAGGCCTTGGAATCAAAGGTAAAGTGCCCCGGGTGGGATTCGAACCCACGCTGTATGGTGTTTGAGACCACTGCCTCTTCCGCTGGGCTACCGGGGCATCCTTCGAAACGAAGGTCGGTGATCACCCGCCGTGTCCCTACCTTACAGGAGGTAGGTAGGCTCATGGGGAGCTGTATCCGCCTCGGAACGAGGCCATCGAACGAGGAGCCCGCGTGACTGCCCCCGAGTCGCCCCAGCCCGCCGACGACGCCGAGCCGTCGCACGTCCCGCCGCTGACGACCCGCGTCGTCATCGCCGAGGACGAGGCTCTCATCCGTCTCGACCTCAAAGAGATGCTGGAAGAAGAGGGCTACACGGTCGTCGGCGAGGCCGGGGACGGTGCCACGGCCGTCGAACTCGCCCGTGAGCACCGCCCCGACCTCGTCATCCTCGACGTGAAGATGCCCGTCCTCGACGGCATCTCCGCCGCCGAGAAGATCGCCGGCGAGTCCATCGCCCCGGTCCTCATGCTCACCGCCTTCTCGCAGCGCGAGCTCGTCGAGCGGGCCCGGGACGCCGGCGCCATGGCGTACCTGGTGAAGCCCTTCAGCAAGAGCGACGTGGTGCCGGCCATCGAGATGGCCGTCTCCCGCTTCGCCGAGCTCCGCGCCCTGGAGCAGGAGGTCGCCGACCTCTCCCAGCGCCTGGAGACCCGCAAGCTCGTCGACCGCGCCAAGTCGATCCTGCAGACCCAGTACGGCCTGACGGAGCCGGCCGCGTTCCGCTGGATCCAGAAGACCTCGATGGACCGCCGCATGTCGATGCAGCAGGTCGCCGAGGCCGTCATCGAGGACGCCGAGGAGAAGAAGGCGGCCAAGGGCCAGTAACCCCGTCGCACACAGGAGGAGGCCCGCCCCGCGCGATGCGGGGCGGGCCTCCTCGTACGACGGGTGCTGCTACTCCTCGCCGAGGTACGTCTTGCGGACGTCGTCGTTCACGAGCAGGTCCCGGCCGGTGCCGGACAGCTTCATCGTGCCGACCTCCAGGACGTACCCGTGGTCCGCGAGGGAGAGCGCGGCCTGCGCGTTCTGCTCGATGAGCAGGATCGTCATGCCCTCGGACTTCAGCGTCGCGATGGTCTCCATGATCTTCTGCATCATGATCGGGGAGAGACCCATCGAGGGCTCGTCCAGCATCAGCAGCTTGGGCCGGGACATCAGGGCCCTGCCCATCGCCAGCATCTGCTGCTCACCGCCGGAGAGGGTGCCCGCCGCCTGCTTGCGGCGCTCGCCCAGGATCGGGAAGAGGTCGTAGGACTTCTGGATGTCCTGTTCGATCCCGTCCTTGTCCTTGCGGAGGAAGGCGCCGAGCCGGAGGTTCTCCTCGATGGTGAGCCGGGGGAAGATGTGCCGGCCCTCGGGGGAGTGCGCGAGACCCAGCGACACCACCTTGTGGGCCGGGACGCCGTTGAGCACCTGGCCGTCGAAGACGACCTTGCCCGCGGTGGGCTTGAGCAGGCCGGAGAGGGTCCGCAGGGTCGTGGTCTTGCCGGCGCCGTTGGTGCCGATCAGGGCGACGACCTGGCCCGCCTCGACGGAGAAGGAGATGCCCTTGACGGCCTCGATCTTGCCGTAGGCGACCCTGAGGTCCTCGACCTCCAGAAGCGCGGTCACTTGGAGTCTCCTTCGGTGGTGCTGTCCGCGTCGGCGGCCGGAGCCGCGTCGGCGGGGGTGTCGTCGGCGGGAGCCTCGTCCGCCTCGGCCTCGGGGGCGTCGGCCTCGTCGGCGGGCGCCTCGGGAGCCTCGTCGGCGGGCTCTTCCGCGACCTCGGCGGTCTCGGCTCCGGCCTCGGCGGCCTGCTCCGCGGCTTCCTCGGCGGCCAGGACCTCGGCCGCCTCCTCCGCGCCGGGCGCGTCCTCGTACGGCGTGCCCAGGTACGCGGCCACGACGCGCTCGTCGCCCTGGACGACCTCGGCCGTGCCCTCGACGAGCTTCTCGCCCTGGACGAGGACGGCCACCCGGTCGCACAGCTTGAAGATGAACTTCATGTCGTGCTCGATGACCAGGACCGCGATGCCGAGGTCGCGGATCGCGAAGACGAGCTCCTCGGTGGTGCGGGTCTCGCTCTGGTTCATGCCGGCCGTCGGCTCGTCGAGCAGCAGCAGGCCGGGGTCGCTGGCGAGCGCGCGGGCGATCTCCAGCTTGCGCTGCTCGCCGTACGGCAGGTTGCGCGCCAGGTGCGTCGCCTTGTTCGCCAGGCCCACGAACTCCAGGAGTTCCATGGCCCGTTCGTGCGAGGCGGCCTCCGCCTTCTTGAAGCCGGGGCCGCGCAGCAGCGCCGACCACAGGCCCTCCTTGGTCCGGGTGTGCCGTCCGACGAGGACGTTCTCCAGGACCGTCATGTTGGAGAAGAGGCGGATGTTCTGGAAGGTACGGGCGATGCCGGCCTGGGTCACCAGGTGCGGCTTGGGCGGCAGGACCGTCCCCTTGTAGCTGACCTGGCCCTCGGTCGGGACGTACAGACCGGTCAGGCAGTTGAAGAAGGTGGTCTTGCCGGCGCCGTTCGGGCCGATCAGGCCGACGATCTCGCCCTCGCGGACGGTCAGGTCGACCCCGCGCACGGCGGTCAGGCCGCCGAAGCGCATGGTGACGCCGCTGGCTTCCAGGACCGGGGAGGCCGTCTTCGTAGCGGAGGCGGTGTCGGTGGTGGTGGTCGTCATGGCTTTCACGCCCCTGCCTTCGCCGTGCCGACGCCCGCGTCCTCGGACTGCCGCTGCTCCGGCACGACCTGCTGGTCGTCGTCGTTCTCGTGGAATTCCAGCTGCGCCCGCTTGTTGGCGATGAGGCCCTCGGGACGGAAGCGCATGAGCAGGATCAGGGCGATGCCGAAGCCGAGCAGCTGGTACTCCTGCATGAACTGCAGCTTGGCCGGGATCAGGAAGAGCAGCGCGGAGCCGACGATCGGGCCGCTGATCGTGCCCATGCCGCCGAGGATGACGGCCGCGAGCAGGAAGGCGGAGTTCGGCGGGACGGGGCCGGCGAACTGGTAGTTCTCCGGGACCACCGTGGTGTTGACGTGCGCCTGCACCGTGCCCGCGAGGCCGGCCAGGGACGCGCCGAGGGCGAAGGCGATGAGCTTGACCCGGAAGCCGTTGATGCCCATGGCGGTGGCGGCGGTCTCGTCCTCACGGATCGCGACCCAGGCGCGCCCGATGCGGCTGTTGCTCGCGCGGGAGAAGACCAGCACGACCAGCGCCATGATCAGGATCATGAGCAGGTAGTAGTTGGCGTACGCGCCCAGCTCGACACCGAGGACGGTGTGCGGCTCGCCGAAGTTGTACCCGAAGAACTCCAGCTGCGGGATGTTCGGGATGCCGTTCGGGCCGTTGGTGATCTGCGGGCCCGAGGTGCCGTCGAGGTTGCCCATGGCGATGCGGAAGATCTCACCGAAGCCGAGGGTCACGATGGCGAGGTAGTCGCCGCGCAGCCGCAGGGTCGGGGCGCCGATGACGACGCCGAACACCAGGGAGGCCGCCATGCCGGTCAGCGCCGACGCCCAGAAGGGGAACTGCACGCCGAACGCGGAGGACGTGGCGCCGGAGACCAGGGCCGCGGTGTACGCGCCGACGCCGAGGAAGGCGACGTAACCGAGGTCGAGCAGACCGGCGAGGCCGACGACGATGTTCAGACCGAGCGCGACCGTCGCGAAGATCAGGATGTTGACCGCGATCAGCGTGTACGTGTCGCCGCTCTGCTCGATGAACGGGAAGGCGATCGCGGCGACCAGCGACGCGGTCACGGCCACCTGACGGTTCCGCGCGGTGATCGCGGAGAGCCGCTGGGTGAGACCGGACTTGATCAGCGCGACGGCGGAGAAGCCGACGAGGATCAGGTACGCGATGAAGAGCTGCGGCTCGTTGTCGTCGGTGTCGATGCCGAAGGTGACCACGTAGAGGCCGACGGCGAAGACCGCGACGATGATCAGGATCTCGACCCAGGAGGGCAGCTGCTTGGCGGGGGAGGCCTTGCGGGTGTCGTCGGGCAGCTTGAACGAGGCGAACGAGGCGACGGCCGAGGCGAGGATGGCCACGGCGGCGCCGGGCTCCAGGTCCACCAGGGCACCCAGCTCCACGATGATCGAGATCGCGGTGAAGAAGGTGGTGGCGTAGGTGCCGAGGGCCAGGAGCCGCACGGGCTTGCGGCCGCCGGTCGGCGTCAGCCAGGCGAGGCCCTTCACACCGAGGGCGGAGAGTGCGAACAGGGCGGTGAGGACCGCACCGATCAGCGTCAGGAGCTGGAGCGGGGCGGGGTTGCCGTAGATCGTGAGGTTGCCGGGGAAGGCGGTGGTCCACGTCCAGGCGAGGAAGGTGCTGGCGACGGTGACGACGCTGCCTGCGACGACCGTCCAGAGCAGCGCGGCCGGCTTCGCGCCGAAGGGCTTCACGGTGTTCTCGGTCTGGGTCTTGGTCTCGGTCATGGTGCTCACGCCCTGTCCGCGACGCGCTCGCCGAGCAGACCCTGGGGCCGCACGAGGAGGACGAGGATGAGGAGGACGAAGGCCCACACGTTGGACCAGGCACCGCCGCCGAGCTGCTGCATGCCGGGGATGTCCTCGATGTAGGCGATGGACAGGGCCTCGGCGAGGCCGAGGACCACGCCGCCGACCATGGCGCCGTAGATGTTCCCGATGCCGCCGAGGACGGCCGCGGTGAACGCCTTGAGGCCGAGGATGAAGCCCATCTCGAAGCCGATCTGACCGCGCTCCAGGCCGTAGGCGACGGCGGCGACGGCGGCGAACGCGGCACCGATGGCGAAGGCCATCACGATGATGCGGTCGGTGTTGATGCCCATCAGCTTCGCGGTGTCCGGGTCCTGCGCGGTGGCCTGCATGGCGCGGCCGCTGCGGCTCTTGGAGACGAAGAAGCCCAGGGCCAGCATGCAGAGCGGGGCGAGGATCAGGATGAAGAGGTCGGCCCGCTGGATCTGCAGGCTCTCGGTGATCTTGAAGGCGTCACCGGTGAACTCGGGGAAGCTGCGCTTGTCCTTGGCGTTCGGGTAGAAGCCCCACACGAGCTGCTGGAGCGCGATCGAGAGACCGATCGCGGTGATCAGCGGTGCGAGCTTGGGGGCGTTGCGCAGTGGTCGGTACGCGAACCGTTCGGCAGCGGTCGCGACGGCCACGGAGGCGATCGCGCCACCGATGATCATGAGCGGTATCGCCACCAGGAGAGGGGTTCCGCCGGGGAGCCACAAGTAGGTGGTGAGGGCGCCGAAGCCGCCGATCATGAAGATCTCGCCGTGGGCGAAGTTGATGAGCTGGACGATGCCGTAAACCATGGTGTAGCCGATGGCTACGAGGCCGTAGAGGGCTCCCATGGAAAGGCCGTTGACCAGCTGTTGCGGCAGTTCGTTCACCGCAGGCCTCCGATGAGCTTGTCGGATAAGACTCCGCGCGAGGGCGCTGTTTGCGTGCGCGAAGACGGAGACGTCGGTGAACTCGGTGATGCCGCGCAGGACGGCGTTGGTGCCGAGGATGGCGACGATGCCGACGCCGAGCGGCAGGAG
>NZ_JBEXSZ010000120.1:0-26565 GCF_040613865.1 Streptomyces sp. NPDC006197
GCAGGAAG
Organism: Streptomyces sp. NPDC006197; assembly: GCF_040613865.1. NCBI lineage: Bacteria > Bacillati > Actinomycetota > Actinomycetes > Kitasatosporales > Streptomycetaceae > Streptomyces > Streptomyces sp. NPDC006197. The sequence continues at coordinate 9 of NZ_JBEXSZ010000120.1, forward strand.
ACGGCGGACACCCCGTCTTCCTGCCCGATCCGAGCCCCGAGTTCGGGCAGTGCGTCCACAAGATCGCCCAGGACGCGGGCGACAAGGACCGGCTCGCCCGTGTGGGCAATCGTCCCGCAGGGCGGGACGGGTGGGCACACGGGACGGCGCCTCTGCGGGCGCGCTCCGCCTTCCGGGCCTTGACCCGCACCCCAGCGGCGGCGCACAACCCGGTGCGGGTCAGGGCGCAGGAGCCTAGGCCCGGCAAGGGGCGCCGTCCCGTTGTGCCCACCCGTTCCGCCCCAGCGGAACGAATGCCCACAACGGGGTGGGCGGGGGCACCGCCCCGGCGGAACGAATGCCCACAACGGGGGTGGGCGGGGGCGCCGCCCCGGTGGGGCGAGTGCCCGCGACGGGGTGGGTCTACTGCAGGAAGTCCTGGGCGATGTTGGCCGCCACCGTTTCCAGCAGCGGCCCCGCGTTAGCGATGCACTTCGCCGTGTCCGGCTCCAGGTCCGTGAGCGGGTACGCGCGGCGGATCCCGGCGGTGCCCAGGGCCGCGGCCGGCAGGGCGAGGCGGCCGCAGACCGCGACGACCTCCTTGCCCGCGGCGCGGGCCGCGGCGGCGACCCCGGCCGGGGCCTTGCCGTGGAGGGTCTGCTCGTCGAGGGAGCCCTCGCCGGTGATGACGAGGGTGGCGCGCTCCAGGGCGGGGGCGAAGCCGAGGACCTCCAGCATCAGCTCGATGCCGGGCCGGAAGCTCGCGCCGAGGATGAGCGCGCCGTATCCGATGCCGCCCGCGCCGCCCGCGCCGGGCGCGACGGCGGCCTCGGCGGCCCGGGGGCCGATGGCCTTCTCCAGGACGGTGGCGAAGTGCGCGAGGGCCGCGTCGAGCACCCGGACGTCGTCCGGGGTCGCGCCCTTCTGCGGGCCGTAGACGGCGGGGGCGCCCTTGGGCCCGGTGAGCGGGTTGTCGACGTCGCTCGCGAGGATCAGGTCGACCGAGGCGAAGCGGGGGTCGAGGCCGCTGAGGTCGGCCGTGGCGAGGTCGGCGAGGGGTGCGCCGCCGGGGCCGACGGGCTCGCCGGCCGCGTCGAGGAACCGGGCGCCGAGCGCGGCGAGCATGCCGGCGCCGCCGTCGGTGGTGGCGCTGCCGCCGACGCCGAAGACGAGGGTGGTCGCGCCCGCGTCCAGGGCGGCGCGGAGCAGCTCTCCGGAGCCGTACGTGGTCGCCGTGAGGGGGGCGAACACGCCGGGCGGGAGCAGCTGGAGGCCCGAGGCCTCCGCCATCTCGACGACCGCGGTGGTGTCGCGCAGCGCGAACGCCGCGGTGACCGGCTCGCCGAGCGGGCCCGTCACGCGGACCTCGCGCCGCTCGAAGCCGGCCGCGACGGCCGCCGCGACGGTGCCGTCGCCGCCGTCCGCCACGGGGAGCGTCTCCACCGTGAGCTCCGGGACGACCCGTCGCAGTCCTGCTGTGACCCGCTCCGCGACCTGCACGGCCGTGAGCGAGCCCTTGAACTTGTCGGCCGCCACGAGCACGTGAGCGACCTGAGTTGCTGCCCCGTCCGTCACCTTGCATCCCTTGCTTTCGAACGTGCAGTCGCGCCGAGGCCGACCCTATCCGTACGGCCAGACGGCGTGCCACCCCCTGATGAGGCGATATTCCGCACCATAGTGGGGTCGCATGAGCACGGAAAAGATCGTTCCGGACGGCGGATCGGACGGCGGGCCCGACGGCGGGGTCATCGGGATCGGGATCGCGGCCGTGGTGGCGGTCGTCGGCTGGGCGGCCCTGGGCGAGGACTCGTTCGACAGCGCGTCCTCCTCCGCCCTGACGTGGGTGCTGTCGAATTTCGCCTGGCTCTTCGTGGTCGCGGCGGACGCCTTCCTGGTGTTGTGCGTGGTGATCGCGCTGAGCCGCTTCGGCCGGATCAGGCTGGGGGCGGACGACTCGGAGCCGGAGTTCACGAACCTGGCGTGGATCGCGATGATGTTCAGCGCCGGGATGGGCATCGGTCTGATGTTCTACGGGGTCGGGGAGCCGCTGACGCACTTCCTGAACCCTCCCCCGGCGAGCGGCGCCTCGGCGGGGACCGGCGCGGCGGCCCTCACGGCGATGGAGTACTCGTTCTTCCACTGGACGCTGACCCCGTGGGCGATCTACGGGATCGCCGGCCTCGCGCTCGCGTACGCGGGCTTCCGCAAGGGGCGGGGGAACCGGCTGAGCTCCGCCTTCGTGCCGCTGATGGGGGCGCGCCGGGCGGATTCCTGGCCGGGCAGGGCGATCGACCTCCTCGCGGTCTTCGCGACGGTGTTCGGCACGGCGACGAGTCTGGGGCTCGGCGCCCTCCAGGTCGCCGAGGGGCTGAACCTGACGATGGGCGTGGAGAACTCGACGGCCACGCAGCTGATCGTCATCGTGGCGCTGTCGGCGGCGTTCGTGCTGTCGGCGTTCTCCGGTCTCCACAAGGGCGTGAAGTGGCTGTCCACGCTGAACATCGTCCTCGCGGCCTGTCTGATGCTCTTCGTCTTCCTGCTCGGCCCGACGGTATACGTCCTGGACACCGTCCCGGCCTCCGTCGGCGGCTATCTGCACCAGCTGCTGCCGATGGCCAGCCGTACGGGCGCGTTCACCGACCGCGGCTGGCTGGGGGCGTGGACGATCTTCTACTGGGCGTGGTGGCTGTCCTGGGCTCCGTTCGTCGGCACCTTCATCGCCCGGATCTCGCGCGGCCGGACGATCCGGGAGTTCCTGGTGGGGGTGCTGCTCGTGCCGTCGGGGGCGACGGTGGTGTGGTTCTGCGTGATGGGCGGGACCGCGATCCGGCTGGAGTCGACGGGCGCGGCGGACCTGGCGACGGCGGTGGGGGACGGCGCGGAGGCCTCGCTGTTCGCGATGCTGGAGGCGCTGCCGATCGGGACGGTGACGTCGGTCGTCGCGATGCTCCTGGTGATGACGTACTTCGTCACGAGCGCGGATTCGGCCTCGCTGGTGATGGGTTCGCTGACGAGCCGCGGCTCGCTCCATCCGCCGACCTGGCTCGTGGTGACCTGGGGCGTCCTGATGGCCGCCGTGGCGGCGGTGCTGCTGGTGGCGGGCGGTCTGAACTCGCTGCAGACGGCGACGATCCTGGTGGCGCTGCCGTTCGTGGTGGTGATGCTGGTGCTGTGCTTCGCGCTCCTGAAGGAGCTGCGGGCGGACCCGGGGGCGGGCCCGGCCCGGCACCAGGCCCTGCACGGGCTGCGGGACGCGGTGCGGACCCTGGTCGGCGAGGCGATGACCGAGCGGGCCGGCGCCCCCCGTCACGACCGGCCCCGGGAGGCGGCGAAGGCCGGTACCGGCGCGGAGTCCCCCGACGGCGAGGGCTGAGGCCCCGGCGCGGAGCCGCCCGTGGAGTAGGGCCGGGGCCCCGGCGCGCGCCCGGCCGCCGGATTCGGTACACCGGAGGTATGGGGTTCACGGACGGGGAGCTCGGGGACCGGATCCTGGGCGGTTGGACGGGCCGGATCGCCGGGAACATGCTCGGCAAGCCCGTGGAGCAGGGGGACCACTGGACCCGGGAGCGCATCGACGCGTATCTGCGGCTGACCGGGGCGCTCCCGCTGACGGACTACCTCCCTCCCCCGCCGGCCGGGGCGGAGGGCTTCGAGCTGCGGCCCGAGTGGGAGCGGTGCGTGCGGGGCGGGATCGACGGCAGCTGCCGGGACGACGACGTCGACTGGTCGATCCTGGGTCTGCACCTGCTGGAGACGTACGGCCTCGCGTTCACCACCGAGCAGGTCGGCGAGGAGTGGCTGCTGCGGATGCCGTACCTGCAGACGTTCACCGCGGAGCGGGTCGCCTACCGGAACCTCGCCGACGGGCTGCGGCCGCCGCTGACGGCCACGTACGACAATCCGTACCAGGAGTGGATCGGGGCGCTGATCCGGGCTGACGCCTACGGCTGGACCTGCCCCGGCGACCCGCGCCGGGCCGCCTCGCTGGCCCGCCGGGACGCGGTCCTCTCGCACACCGGGAACGGCGTGTACGGGGCGATGTGGGCGGCGGCGCTGATCGCGGCGGCCTTCACCGCGCCGGACCTGCGGTCGGCCCTGGAGACGGGTCTGGAGCGGGTCCCGGCGAGCAGCCGGCTCGCCCGGACCGTACGGGGCGCGATCGCGCTGTACGAGGCGGGGCTCGGCTGGTCGGAGGCGCTCACCGAGCTCGCGGAGCGGACGGCGGGCCTCGGCTGGATCCACACCGTCCCGAACGCGGCCGTCCTGACGGCCGGACTCCTGTACGGGGAGGGGGACTTCACCCGGACGATCGCGCTGACCGTCCGCGGCGGCCTGGACACCGACTCCAACGGGGCGACGGCCGGTTCGGTGGCCGGGGTCCGCTGCGGCGCGGCCGCGATCCCGCCGCAGTGGTCGGAGCCCCTGCGGGACCGGGTGCACAGCGCCGTCTTCGGCTTCGACGGCATCCGCATCAGCGAACTGGCGGAGCGGACCCTGCGGTTGGCCGAGCGGGAGGGGTGACGGCGGTCCGGGGTCCCTCGCTGCACCCTTCGCCGCGCCGCGGGAGTTCCACGCGGGTGTCGAGGCTCAGCGGGAGCGGGAGGACGAAGCGGTAGCAACCGCCGGGTTTTCCGGGGTAGTTCCGGTAGGTGACCGTGATGACGATGGCGGAGGGGCCGGTCTCCTGGTGGTGGGGGGCGCTGCCCGCCGCCCATTCGAGCTCCGGCCCGGTCAGCTCGCCGTCGCCGGCGGCCGTCTCCAGCCTCTCCCGGGTGAGCTCCGCCCTCGTCAGGTTCGGGACGGAGCTCTTCGGCTCCGCCGGGCGGCCGAGGCCTCTCGGGAGCAGCACGCCGACCGCGAGCAGGCCGAGGACGACGAGGAGGAGGGCACCGATGAAGGCCCAGAGGCATCCGCCCACGAGCAGGCGGACGCGTCGGCCGGGATCTCCGGACACCATCGGGGTGTTCCTCAGCCCTGCGGGGGTTCCGGCGGGACGATCTCGCCGGTGCGCTGCGGTTCGTCCCGGCTGACGGCCCGGGCCTCGGTGCGGTGGCCGCGGGCGATGTAGTCGCGGACCACCGCCTCGACGGCGTCCTGGGGATTGCCGATGCCTGCCAGGACCATGACTTCCACGACGAGTTCGGCGTCGAGACCGATGTTCACCTTGGCCATGGCGGGAACCTAACACCCCGCTCAGAACAGGGCGTCCGGTGTCGTCGTACCCGCCTCGAAGGCGAGCAGTCGCTGCTTGCGGTCCAGGCCGCCGCCGTAGCCGGTGAGACCGCCGCCCGTCCCGATCACCCGGTGGCAGGGGACGATGATGCTGACGGGGTTCTTGCCGTTGGCGAGGCCCACGGCCCGGGAGGCGCCGGGGCTGCCGAGTTCCTCGGCGAGTTCGCCGTACGTCCGGGTCTCCCCGTACGGGATGCGCAGCAGCTGTTCCCAGACCCGCAGCTGGAACGGGGTGCCGATCAGGTTCAACGGCAGGTCGAACTCGGTGAGTTCGCCCGCGAAGTAGGCGTCGAGCTGGCGGATCGCCTCGCCGAAGGGCCGCGGGTCGGGCTCGCCGAAGGTCTCCTCGGGCGGGCGGTGGCGCTGGCCGGTCATGTGGACGCGGCTGAGGACGCCGTCGACGGCGACGAGCGTCAGCGGCTCGTACGGGCTGTCGACGACGGTGTGTCGGATGGCGGGCATGGGGCGGGATCCTTTACGCGGGCAGGTGGTTGATCGGGTGGTCGTCGGTCGCCCAGAGGTACTGGACGGCGTAGGCGCGCCAGGGACGCCAGTGCGCGGCGCGGGCGGTGAGCGCGGCCGGGGTGCCGGGCAGGCCGAGTCCCTCGGCCGCGCGGCGGACGCCGAGGTCGCCGGGGAGGAAGGCGTCGGGGTCGCCGAGGGCCCGCATGGCGATGATCTCGGTGGTCCAGGGCCCGAAGCCGGGCAGGGCGAGCAGCCGGGCGCGGGCCTCCTCGCGGTCGTCGGCGGGGCCGAGCGGGAGCGAGCCGTCGGCGAGGGCCCGGACGAGGGTGAGGAGGGTGGTGCGGCGGCTGCGCGGCAGGGCGAGGCTCTCGGGGTCGAGGGCGGCGAGCGCCTCGGGGTCCGGGAAGAGGTGGGTCAGCCCGCCCTCGGGGTCCTCGACGGGGACGCCGTGCGCGGCGACCAGGCGGGCGGCGTGGGTGCGGGCGGCGGCGGTGGACACCTGCTGGCCGAGGACGGCCCGTACGGCGAACTCGGCGGGGGCGACGGTCCCGGGGACGCGGCGGCCGGGCGCCTTGTCGACGAGCGGGGCGAGCAGCGGGTCGGTGCGGAGCCGCTCGTCGACGGCGACGGGGTCGGCGTCGAGGTCGAGGAGCCGGCGGCAGCGGCTGATCGCGTGGGTGAGGTCGCGCGGGTCGGTGAGGAAGAGGCGGCAGGCGATGTGGTCGGCGCGGGGGGCGAGGGCGACGATGCCGTGGCCGTACGGGAGGGTCAGCGTCCGCCGGTAGGCGCCGTCGCGCCACTCCTCCACGCCGGGGACGGCGGTCGCGGCGAGGTGGCCGAAGAGGTTGGAGGGTTCGAGGGGGGCGCGGAACGGCAGCCGGAGGCCGATGACGCCGGGGGTGGCGGTCGCCCGGACCGGCGAGCGGCGGGCCGCGCGGGCGCGGAGCTCGCCGGGGGTGAGGGCGAAGACCTCGCGGACGGTGTCGTTGAAGGTGCGGATGGAGGAGAAGCCGGCCGCGAAGGCGATCTCGCCGAAGGCCATCGGGGTGGTCTCGATGAGCAGCCGGGCGGTCTGGGCGCGCTGGGCGCGGGCCAGGGCGAGCGGTCCGGCGCCCAGTTCGGCGAGGAGCTGGCGTTCGATCTGGCGGGTGGACCAGCCGAGCCGCCGGGCGAGCCCGGGGACGCCTTCGCGGTCGACGACGCCGTCCTGGATGAGGCGCACGGCCCGGGCGACGGCGTCGGCCCGGACGTTCCACTGGGGCGAGCCGGGGCTGGTGTCGGGCCGGCACCGCTTGCAGGCCCGGTAGCCGGCGCGCTGGCAGGAGGCGGCGCTGGGGTGGAACTCCATGTTCTCGGGCTTGGGCGGGACGGCCGGGCAGCTGGGCCGGCAGTAGATCCGGGTGGTGCGGACGGCGGTGAAGAACACGCCGTCGAAGCGCGCCTCCTTGGACTGGACGGCCCGCACGCAGCGCTCGGTGTCGGTGTGCATGGGTCCAGGATCGGGGACGGACGGCTCGCGGGCTGGCGAGAAAACGACATGGACGTCCGCCCCCGTCCCGGTCCCTCAGACCGTGACCGTCCGGTAGTGGGTGGTCAGCCGGCCGTCCTCGCCGAGGACGTGGAAGGCGAGGGCGGGCGGCAGGTCGCGATGGACGTGCGGGCTCTCGGGGCTCGGGCTCTCCCAGGGCAGCCGGATGGCGGAGACGACGCCGGGCGCGACGAGCAGCGGGCGCCCGGCGAAGGTCGTGGCGGCCGCCGTGTGGGCGTGGCCCGCGAGGAAGGCCGTCAGATGGGGGTGGCGGTCGGCGAGCGCGGCGAGCCGCTCCTCGCCGAACTGCCGGATCTCGTCCACGTACGGGGTGTGCAGCGGGACCGGCGGGTGGTGGAAGGCGACCAGGACGGGCACGTCGTGCGGGGTGCCGGAGAGGACGCCGTCGAGCCACTCGATCGTCTCGTCCTCCAGGAGGCCCCGGTGCTCGCCGGGCACCGAGGAGTCGCAGAGGGCGATGACGAAACCCTCGCCCCGGAGCACCTGGTTGACGGGGGCGTGGGGGCGTACCGCCGTCTCCTCCGGGAGGAGGCCCTTGCGGAACGCGGCGCGGTCGTCGTGGTTGCCGGGGCAGACGAGCAGCGGGTGACGGGAGGTCAGCAGCTCCCGCGCCACCGCGTACTCGTCCGGGGTCGCGTGGTCGGCGATGTCACCGGTGACGAGGACGGCCGCCAGGTCGTACGGCAGCTCCTCCAGGTAGCGCAGGACGGCGCGGGTCCGGTCCGCGCTGCGCTGCTCGCCGTCGATGTGGACGTCGCTGACATGGGCGATGACGATCATGCGGGTCGGACCTCCGTGGGTGCGTGTGAACGGACGTTCACACGCGACCGTACGGTGATCACGACCGGGCCGGGAAGGGCCGCTTCGGGACCGGTGGACCGCTTTTCGGGCCGCCTACTCGAACCGGGTGGTGTCCCCCGCGCCGCGGCGGACGATCTCGGGCTCGCCGCTGGAGAAGTCGACGACGGTGGTGGGTTCGGTGCCGCACTCGCCGGAGTCGAGCACCGCGTCCACCTGGTGGTCGAGCCGCTCCTTGATCTCCCAGCCCTGGGTCAGCGGTTCGGCCTCGTCGGGCAGGAGCAGGGTGCTGGAGAGCAGCGGCTCGCCGAGTTCGGCGAGGAGGGCCTGGGTGACGACGTGGTCGGGGATGCGGACGCCGACCGTCTTCTTCTTGGGGTGGAGCAGCTGGCGGGGCACCTCCTTGGTGCCCGGCAGGATGAAGGTGTACGCGCCGGGGGTGGACGCCTTGACCGCGCGGAAGACGTCGTTGTCGATGTGCACGAGCTGGCCCAGCTGGGCGAAGTTCGCGCACATCAGCGTGAAGTGGTGCCGGTCGTCGAGGTCGCGGATGGCGCGGATCCGGCTGATGCCGTCACGGCTGCCGATGCGGCTGCCCAGCGCGTAGCAGGAGTCGGTCGGGTACGCGACGAGCGCCCCGTTCCGGATGGAGTCGGCCACCGCGTTGATGGTGCGGGGCTGGGGGTTGTCGGGGTGCACGTCGAAATACTTGGCCATGGGGACCAGTCTATTTTCGGGCAGTCTCTTTTCGCAGGCTCCGCCATACGGCCTTCGCCGCGTTGTGCCCGGACATGCCGTGCACGCCGGGGCCGGGCGGGGTCGCGGAGGAGCAGAGGAAGACCGCCGGGTGCGGGGTCGCGTAGGGGCGGAGGGACAGCGTGGGGCGCAGCAGGAGCTGGAGGCCGCGGGCGGCGCCGCAGGCGATGTCGCCGCCGATGTAGTTGGCGTTGCGCTCGGCGAGTTCGGGCGGGCCGGCGGTGGCGCGGGCCAGGACGCGGTCGCGGAAGCCGGGGGCGAAGCGCTCGATCTGACGCTCGATCGCCTCGGTGAGGTCGCCGCGCCAGCCGTTGGGCACGTGGCCGTACGCCCAGAAGACGTGCTTGCCCTCGGGGGCACGGGAGGGGTCGACGAGGCTCGGCTGGGCGGTGATGAGGAAGGGCGCGTCGGGGGCGGTGCCCGAGGAGGCCTCGCGCAGGGCGGTGCCGATCTCGCCGGCGGTGGGGCCGACCTGGACGGTGCCGGCGCGGCGGGCCTCCTCGGCGGTCCAGGGCACGGGCCCGTCGAGCGCGTAGTCGATCTTGAAGGCGCTGGCGCCGTACTTGTAGTGGTCGTAGTGCCCGCCGAAGCCGGCGATCCGGGCCAGGGCGGTGGGCGAGGTGTCGAAGACGTAGGCGCGGGCCGGCGGCAGGTCGTCGAGCCGCTTGACCTCGAAGTCGGTGTGGACGGCGCCGCCGAGGTCCTTGAGGTACGCGGCGAGGGCGTCGGAGATCGACTGCGAGCCGCCCCGGGGCATCGGCCAGCCGCCCGCGTGCGCGGCGAGCGCGAAGACCAGGCCGACGGCTCCGGTGGCGATGCCGCCCAGCGGGGCGATGACGTGACCGACGAGTCCGGCGAGGAGCGCGCGGGCCTTCTCGTCCTGGAACCGTCGCATCAGCCAGGTGGACGGCGGCAGTCCGGCGAGCCCGAAGCGGGCGAGGGTGACCGGATCGCGGGGCAGCGCGGTGAGCGGCAGCTGCATGAAGTCGCTCGCCAGCGTGTCCCACTTGCCGAGGAAGGGGGCGACGAGCCGGCGGTACGTCCCGGCGTCGCGCGGCCCGAAGGAGGCGGCGGTCTCGGCGACGGAGCGGGCGAGGACGACGGCGGTGCCGTCGTCCCATGGGTGGGCCATGGGCAGTTCGGGGTGGAGCCACTCCAGGCCGTACCGGTCGAGTGGCATCGTCTTGAAGACGGGCGAGCCCGCGCCGAGCGGGTGCACGGCGGAGCACGGGTCGTGGCGGAAGCCGGGGAGGGTGAGCTCCTCGGTCCTGGCGCCGCCGCCGACGGTGGACTTGGCCTCGAAGACGGCCACGGACAGGCCGCGCCGGGCCAGTTCGACGGCTGCCGTCAGTCCGTTGGGCCCCGCTCCCACGACGACGGCATCGAGCATCGACGTCTCGTTCGTCACCTTCGGACTCCTTCGTCAGCCGATGGCCAGGGCTCCCAGGATAGGCGGGTGGGAGAGCGCGTCTCACTCACCCCCGAGGAGCGTCCGGATCCGCTCGGCGGTCGCCGCGTCCCGGGCCGTCGTGAACGGCAGCGCGTTGCCCCCGGCGATGCGGAACGGCTCCCCCGCGACCGTCGTGGTCGCGCCGCCCGCCTCGGCGACCAGGAGGAGGCCGGCGGCGTGGTCCCAGGCGTACTCCCAGGAGAACGCGGTCCCGGCCAGCTCCCCGCGCGCCACGGCGAGGTACTCGAGACCGGCCGAGCCGCAGGGGCGGGGACGGATGCCCTCCGTCCGCAGGCCGAGCAGGGCCCGCTTCTGGTCCGGGGTGGTGTAGTCGGGGTGCGAGGTGGCGACCTCCAGGACCTCCCCGGGCGCCGGCGAACCGGATCGTATCTCCCGTCCGTCGAGCGTGGCGCCGCGCCCGCGCACGGCGACGGCGAACTCCTCCAGGGCCGGCGCGAAGGTCCAGGAGGCGAGGACCTCGCCGTGCCGGGCGAGGGCGACGAGGGTGCAGAAGGCGGGGTCGCCGCGGACGAACTGGCGGGTGCCGTCGACGGGGTCGACGATCCAGACGGGGGCGTCGTCGCGCAGCGCCTCGTACACGGTGGGGTCGGCGTGCACGGCCTCCTCGCCGACGACCACGGACCCGGGCAGCAGGGCCGTCAGGGAGGCGGTGAGATGGGCCTCGGCGGCCCGGTCGGCGACGGTGACCAGGTCGTGCGGCCCGTTCTTCTCGATGATGTCGTCGGCGGCGAGCTGCCGGAAACGCGGCATGATCTCGGCGGCGGCCGCCTTGCGGACGGCCTCCTCGACCTCGGCCGTACGGCCGCCGAGGACCTGCTCAAGGAAGTCTTCGATCATGCCCCCAGCTAAGCACGGGCCACTGACAACCGATACGCCGCACCTGGCACCCGACGAGGTCCTGACGGCCGGGGCGGCGGCCGGTCGCAACGGGATCCTGAAGGCCGTGAACGGTCTCGGGCTCAGTCGTCGGCCGCGACCAGGAGCGTCAGCAGCGCCCGGTCCCGGTCGATGACGACGTGCTCGTGGAAGTCGATGTGCACGCCGCCCCAGTCGTGGAATTCCTGGCGTCCCAGGCCCTGGAGGCGGTAGCAGCTGGTGGCCGAGTCGATCGGGGCATGCACCGTCGAGGCGAGCGTCTCCTCCAGGGACTCCGGAATGGAGCCGTGCCGGCCGGCCCAGCCGCGAAGGGTGCGGAGCGCCTCGGCGTTGGCAACCGGCCGGTAGGCACGCGCCGTGACGTGCTGGAGCCGGTACGGGCCGTGGCGCGTCCCCGCAGGGTCGACGCCACCGCCCGCGTAGTCGTCGCGGAACTGCTCGTGCGCGACGAGCGCCGCCAGCAGCTCACCGTCCTGGGCGCCCGCGGGGAACCGGAAGGACTTCACGTCGACCCAGCGGTAGCCGTGCGGTCCGTGGCCCGTGAAGTCGTGGTGCCGGAAGTTCACGAGGACCTGAGCGTCCAGCACGAGCTTTGTCACAGGCGCACGCTATCGCGCCACGAGACGGCAGACGGTCGACCCGCGCCGCCATGCGCGTCAATTCGACTTGACTCAAAAGCGCTCACCGGAGGAATGCGCATCCGATTAGTGTGGGCGTGTGTTCGACGGCAGCCGCACTCTGCCCGCGAGCACGTTCCTCTCTCGGGAGACAACGCATGCGCAAGGCACTTCTTTCCGTTTCTGCCGCCACCCTGCTGTTCGGTGCTCTTACGGCCGCGCCGGCCGCCGCGGCCGAGCAGAACGAGGAAGCCGTCAACTTCTGCGGCGGAACCTACGACCGGTTCTACCTGTACGAGCACGAGTCCATGGGGGGCGGCTGCCGCTACTTCACCGGCAGCGACTCGGACTTCGACGGCGACAACTGGTACCAGTCGACGGTCAGGATGAACAACAACGCCACCTCGATGCGCAACCGGTCGTCGTCGACGATCCGCCTGTGGGAAGTCCGCGGCTATTACGGCAACGACTACACGGCCCAGCCCAACAGTTCGGACTCGACGTTCGCCAACAACGGCTTCAACGACACCGCCTCGTCCCTCCAGTGGCTGTGAGACCCGGCGCGTAACCGTCGATTCACGGGTCCTCGCCCTCCGGGACGGGGGCCCGTGCCGTATTCCCGGAGCAAATCTGTGACCACGCTCCGCGTCGCAGCCGGCCTCTTCCTCGCCGCTCTGGCCACTGGCTGCGCCGCCCAGGAGAACACCACGATCACGCCTCAGCCCTCCGAGGTGCCGCCCCCGTCGAAAGCCGTCACATCCCTCAGGCTGCCCTTCGACTCCTACGAAATGACCGAGAACGAACTCCACGAAACAGCGAATGTCCGCGACTTCCTCACCCGGCAGTGCATGAACGAACGCGGTCACGACTGGCCCCTCGTCCAACGCCCCACCGGCATGCCGCAGGCAGCCCACCGCCGGCGCTACGGAGTCATCGAGGACGCCATCGCCCGCAGGTACGGCTACCGCGTGCCCGAGGAGCTGTTCGACCCCTACGGCGTCCAGTCCGCCCAGCGGCTCCGCGGCGAGCGCCTCACCCCGGCCCAGGAGGAAGCCGCCTACGGCACCAGGGAAACCGGCTGCGAACGCACCGCGTTCAACAAACTCGTCCCCCGCACCCGCCCCGACTTCAACACCTTCAACGACCTCAAAGGAAGCATCTTCACCGAATTCCAACGCACCCCCGAGGCCCGCACGTACACCACCGCGTGGTCGAACTGCATGAAAGGCAAAGGGCACACCTACCCCGACCCTTTCGCGCCCATCAACGACCCCCGATGGCGCACCGAGCTCTCCCTCGCGACGCCCACACCGGAAGAAGTCCGCACCGCACGCCACGACGTCGCCTGCAAGGAAGCAACCGGCCTCGTCGCCGGCTGGCGCCAAGCGGAAAGCAACCTCCAAAACCGGGCCATCACCACACGACCCGACTACTTCCACGAACTCGACCGGAGCAGGAAAGAACAGCTCGCCAGGGCCCGAGCCATCCCCGTGAAGCCCTGACCCCTCGCACATCACCGGAGGTCACGTTGCCCGACCCCCCTTCCCGGACCAGCCGCACGCGCACCGCCGTCATCCTGATCCTCGGCGCCCTCGTCCTCGGCTTCTTGGTCGTCGTGACACTCGGCGACGGCATAGCCGACCTGACCAGCTGCAAGCCCCCCGGCTACGAGGACGACGGAGCCTGCCTCCCTCCGGGCCCCCGGACCCCGTAGTCCCGTACGAGCAGCGGCCCCTCCCCCCTCCTGGCCCGTGCTCGTCCCCTTGGCGACGAGTGCCTGCAGGTCGTCGCGGAAGGACGCAGTTCCGCGAGGCTCTCGGCGTCGAGGGTGACCTCGGGCACCGTCTGCCCGACACCGGCCGACCACTGTGCCGTGGACTCGTCGACCCACTTCTGGGCGGACTCGATGTCGTCGAGGAGATCGGGCCGGCGGGGCGTCCCGCACCGGCGCCAGCCGCGCGGATCAGCACCACGAGGACATGACCTAGAGTGCGATGCGCGGTATGCACAGGTCTGTCCGGGTCCTGGGGTCGCGAGGAGCAGGGCCCCGGCATCACGCTGGAAGGGAACGAAACGGTGCACGGTGAGTACAAGGCGCCCGGCGGCAAGCTCGTCGTCGTCGATCTGGACGTCGAGGACGGCGCACTCCGCAACGTGCGGGTCGCCGGGGACTTCTTCCTGGAACCCGACGAGGCGATCCTCGCGATCAACGGCGCCCTGGAGGGCGCCCCTTCCTCCACGGACGCCACGGGCCTCGCAGCCCGGATCACCGCGGCCCTGCCCGAGTCGACCGTGATGTTCGGGCTGACCGCGGAAGGGATCGGCATCGCCGTCCGGCGGGCCCTGGCCCACGCGACCGAGTGGAGCGACTACGACTGGCAGCTGGTGCACGCGGGGCCCCAGGCCCCGGCCCTGCACATGGCGCTGGACGAGGTGCTCACCGCCGAGGTCGCCGCCGGGCGGCGGGCACCCACCTTGCGGGTCTGGGAGTGGGCCTCGCCCGCCGTGGTCATCGGCAGCTTCCAGTCGCTGCGGAACGAGGTGGACCCCGGAGGCGCGGCGAAGCACGGCATGACCGTGGTGCGCCGCATTTCCGGTGGCGGGGCCATGTTCGTGGAGCCGATGAGCACGATCACCTACTCCCTGTCCGTGCCGGAGTCGCTGGTGTCGGGACTCTCCTTCGCCGACAGCTACGCCTACCTCGACGACTGGGTCCTGGGCGCGCTCGGCGACATGGGGATCAAGGCCTGGTACCAGCCGCTCAACGACATCGCCACAGACGCGGGCAAGATCGCGGGCGCCGCCCAGAAGCGGATGGTCGGCCCGGACGGCGGGCCCGGGGCCGTCCTGCACCACGTGACCATGTCGTACGACATCGACGCCGACAAGATGCTGGAGGTCCTGCGCATCGGCCGGGAGAAGATGTCCGACAAGGGCACGAAGAGCGCGAAGAAGCGCGTGGACCCGCTCCGCCGGCAGACCGGCCTCGCCCGGGAGCAGGTGATCGAGAACATGATCGCCTCTTTCCGCGACCGCTACGGGCTGACCACCGGGGAGGTCACGGCGGAGGAGCTGGTCCGGGCGGAGGAGCTGGTGCGGACGAAGTTCGCCACCGAGGAGTGGACGTCCCGGGTGCCGTAGCCGGCCGCCGCGTCTCCCCGCCGGCTCCGCTGCGGGTCGTGCTCGCCCATGCCCATCCGCGTCGCGCGGGCATTCGGCGACGATTTCGACGCCCACCCGGTTGAACTCCCGTCCTGCGGTGGGACGTTCATGGCGTGCACAGACGTCAGCCGCGCCGGTGGACGCTTGTCCGGATGCGCTCCCGAGCCCTCGGCTTCGTTCGAGCAGGGGACACCGCCTCGGTCACCAGTCCGGCCCCGTGATCAGGTGACCCCGCCGCACCCGTCTCGTTGATGCCCACGCGGGCCGGGACACCGGGCGTGCGGAAACGTCTCCGCACGCCCGGTGTCCGGGCCGGGAACACGGTGTCGACAGGACGGAGATCAGGTGGGACGGGCGAGGAAGCTCATGGCGGCGGTCGCGGGCGCGATGACGGCGGTGTGCCCCCTCGGCATCGCGCCGCCCGCGCACGCGGTCGTCGGGGGTCAGGAGGCGCGGCCCCACCAGTACCCGTTCATGGTGGGACTCGTGGACCTGGCGGAGCGGCGGGTGATGTGCGGCGGGGCCCTGGTCGGCGAGCGGTACGTGCTCACCGCCGCGCACTGTCTGACCGGCTCGTACAGCAGCACCGCGCGCGTGGGCGTGCTCCTCGGCGACCACGACCTGACGCGCGGGGACGACAGCCCGAACGCGGTGCTCGCGACCCCCGCCGCCTTCCTCACGCACCCGGACTACGACCCGGCCGCCCAGCGCGACGACATCGCGCTGGTCCGGCTGGCCGAGCCGGTGGTGTTCAACCGTGACGTGCGGCCGGTCGCCCTGCCCGTCCGGTACGCCCACGGCACCTTCGACCACACGCAGGTCGAGGCTCCCGGCTGGGGCACCACCTCCTTCGGGGGCCGTACCTCCGACGTCCTGCGGACCGTGGTCCTCGGCACCATGAGCAACCCGGCGTGCGGGGCCCGGGGCATGTCCCGGGTCACCGCCGCCCAGCTCTGCACGTACGCGCCCGGGCGGGACACCTGCCAGTACGACTCCGGCGGCCCCCTGGTCCACACGATCGCGGGGCGGCCGTACCTGGTCGGTCTGGTCTCGTACGGGAAGGGGTGCGCGACCGACACCCCCGCCGTGAACACCCGGGTCTGGTCCTACCTCAGCTGGATCGGGCGAACGGCCGGGAAGCTGCCCCGCGCCTCATGAGGGCGGCGTACAGGAGGAACGCGGCGGCGAGTCCCACGGCCCAGCCGTAGTCGGCGAGCGGCTTGAGGAACGGGATCAGGCCGTCCTCGGGGAACGGCCCGGTGCCCGGCGCCGAGTGGGAGCCGCCGACGGCGAGGACGCCGCCGACCGCGAAGGCGAGGACGGCCGCCGGGTTCCAGCCGCCCCGGTACCAGTAGGGGCCGTCGGCCCGGTAGAGGCCTTCGAGGTCGAGGACGGTCCGGCGGACGAGCCAGTAGTCGGCGATGAGGATGCCGGCGACCGTGCCGAGGAGGCCGCCGACCAGACCGAGCCAGGTGAAGATGTACAGCTCGGGGGTGGCGGTGAGCTTCCACGGCATGATGAGCACGCCGACGACGCCGGTGATCAGCGCGCCCGTACGGAAGTTCACCAGCCTCGGGGCGAGGTTGGCGAGGTCGTACGCCGGGGAGACGACGTTCGCCGCGATGTTCACGGAGAGGGTGGCGACCAGGACGGTCACCAGGGCGAAGAGCAGGCCGAAGACGTTGTCGGTCTTCGCGGCGAGCGCCACCGGGTCCCAGACGGGCGCCCCGTACACGGCCTGCGAGCCGGAGGTGACGAGCACCGAGAGCAGCGCGAACAGGGTCATGGTGGTGGGGAGTCCGAGGGCCTGCCCCAGGACCTGGGAGCGCTGGCCCGCGCCGAAGCGGGTGAAGTCCGGGATGTTGAGGCTGAGCGTGGCCCAGAAGGCGATCATGCCCATGAGGGCGGGGAAGAAGACGGGCCAGAAGTCGGCGTCCCAGCCCAGCTTCGACGGCTGGTCGAGGAGCGGACCGAGGCCGCCCGCCTTGACCGTGATCCAGACGAGGAGCGCGAGCGCACCGACGATCACGAAGGGCGCGGCCCAGTTCTCGAAGCGGCGCAGGGCCTCCATCCCCCGGTGGATGATGGCGAGTTCGAGTGCCCAGAAGAGGACGAAGCAGAGCCACAGCGTCCAGGGCTGCCCGCCGACCTCCGACGCCTCCGCCCAGCTGCCGCCGACCACCTTGTCGAGCAGGACGAAGACGCCCTGGCCGCCGATCCAGGTCTGGATGCCGAACCAGGCACAGGCGACGCCGGCCCGGACGAGGGCGGGCAGGTTGGCTCCGCGCAGCCCGAAGGAGGCACGGGCGAGGACGGGGAAGGGGATGCCGTACTTGGGTCCGGCGTGCCCGGTGAGCAGCATCGGCACGAGGACGACGACATTGGCCAGGGCGATGGTGAGGACGGCCTGCTTCCAGTCCATGCCGAGGGCGACGAGACCGGAGGCGAGCATCCAGGAGGGGATGTTGTGGGCCATGCCGACCCAGAGGGCCGCGAAGTTGTACGTGGTCCAGCGGCGGTCGGCCACGGGGACGGGGAGCAGGTCGTCGTTGGCGAAGCGGGGGTCCGCGGGGGCCGTGCCGGGCGTGAGCTCGACACGGCCGTCGTGGACGCCGGAGGGGCCGGATCTACCGGAGGGTGCGGTTGCGGTCATGGACGGAACCCTTCGTTCGGGGACGGAACGAGGCCGTGCGGGGCGTGGGGTTCTTGACCGTGCGGAGTCTTGTCCCGTGGGGCAGGGGCGTCAAGGGAGGTGGAACGCCCGCCACCTGCCGTCACCCGTTCAGCGGACCCCTTCGGCTCCCGCGGGCGCTTCCCCGCCGCACGTCGTACGGCCGAAGGCGCCGGTGGCGGTCGCGCGCTGGACGTGCCGGCCGCGCACGGCGAGGGTGCAGCCGGCCGTGCCGCCCTTCTCGCCGAGGGTGACCTGGACGATCGGAGCGGCGCCGGCGGGGAGGCTCACGGTCTTCTTCCACGGAAGCGGGGCATGGGTGACGACGGCCGTCCCCTCGTCGCCGGACCCCCGGTAGGAAATGTCGGCCGTGCCCTCCCCGAGCACTTCGTACGTCACGTCGGCGGCGGCCCCGGTCCGCTCGGACGCGCCCTGCGGGGGCGCGGCCGTGCCCTCGGAGCCGAGCGTCCGGTACGTGCCGAACGCGCCGAGCGCGAGCAGCAGCACCGCGGCGAGGGCGATGCCCCGGCGACGCGGCGCCGTGTCCGAGGCCGCGGGCTCTTCCCGCTCCGCCGGCTCTTCCGGTTCTGCCGTTTCTGTCAGTTCTTCCGTCGTGGACATGGCCGCGCTTTCGGTCGACGTGAATTCGGCCTGGGTTATACACCATCGAAATCCGCGCATGCCAGGCATGCGACAAGTCCGGCGACACGCCCCCAACCTTCACATCCCGGTCCGCGAAATGCCCTGATTGCGTGAGCACTTGACGGAGCGCCGGTTCCGTGATGAACAGTTCCCCGAGACCGGCATCGGATCGACGCACCAGAAGGAGCCCGGCGGTGGCAGCGCTTTCGGAAGTACAAGCCCTGTTGGGGGAATCCCGGTTCGACTGGTCGGATCCCGCGCCGTGGATCGGGCTGGAGCGGGAACTCGGCGTCGCGTTCCCCGCGGACTTCCGCGAGATCGTGGACGCCTACGGTTCGGTCTCGATCAACGGGCAGTTGTATCTGAAGCATCCCGCCACCCATCTTCTGCACGACCTGGGAAGCTTCGTCAGGCAGGAGATCGAGTTCTGGCGCGAGGAGGACATGGCTGAGTTCCTGCCGAGCCGGGCAGGGGCGGGCCCCGGGGAACTGCTGCCGGTGGCGACGGCCACGACGGGCGAGATGATCTTCCTCGGCGTTCCCGAAGAGTCCTCGTCGCCCTGGCGCGTCCTGGTCCAGGAGATGGACAGCCCGTCCTGGACCCTCTACGAGATGACGTTCGGCGAGTGGCTGCTGGCCTACCTCAAGGGGAGGGACGTGACCCTGTGCTCCCGCGACCGCGCGCCCGACGGTCCGTCCTGCGAGCCCCTTCCCTGATCTCTGACCCTTAATCCCTTTTGCGTGAATCCATTGACAGGGGTTTTACCTACTGGCTACATTTACGACGTATCTATCGACTACGGGCACGGATGGCAGCTCAGTCGATTTACAGCTCTTACCGGACATGAATACGAGGTCGGCTCGTCCTTCCCGCGGTGGCGCGGAAAGGACGATGACCAGGAACCCTCTCCATCGCCGGTCGAAGCCGGCGACTGATGCCGCAGCAGGACGGACGACCCCGTGCGGGCGCCCGGCGCGCCGTCCGACCGGTGCATGATCCCGCGCTCCGCCAGACCCTGTGAAGAGGTCCGCGGGCGGCTCGGCGGAACGCGCAGTCGCTCTGGAAGGCAGGACCCTGTCGTGGTCCACAGAATCCTTTCTCTCAGTCTTACGTTCCGGAACCTGATCATCGGTGTGGCAGCGGCCGTGATGGCCCTGGGCTTCTTCCAGCTCCCGCGGGCGGCGTCGGCAGACGTCTTCCCGGAGTTCGCTCCGACGCGGGTGCAGATCCAGACCGAGGCGCCGGGCCTGTCGGCGGCCGAGGTCGAGCAGCTCATCACCGTCCCGCTGGAACAGGACCTGCTGAACGGCGTGGCCTGGCTCGACGAGATCACCTCCGAGTCGGCCCCCGGCCTCTCCTCCGTCGACCTGGTCTTCGAGCCGGGCACCAACGAGCAGAAGGCCCGGCAGGCCGTCCAGGAACGCCTGATCCAGGTGGGCGGACTGCCCCAGGTGGGCAAGCCGCCCGTCATGATCCAGCCGCTGTCGTCGACGAGCCGGGTCATGATGATCGGGCTCTCCTCGAAGGACGCCTCCCGCATCGACATGTCCGTCCTCGCGCGGTGGAACATCAAGCCGCGTCTGCTGGGCATCCCGGGCGTGGCGAACGTGGTCATCTGGGGCGAGCGGGACCGACAGCTGCAGGTCCAGGTCGACCCGGAGCAGCTGCGCGGCCGGGGCGTCTCGCTGGACCAGGTGATCCGCACGACGGGCAACGCCCTGTGGGTGTCGCCGCTGACCTTCGTGGAGGCCTCGACGCCGGGCACCGGCGGGTTCATCGACACCCCGAGCCAGCGACTGGCGATCCAGCACGTGCTGCCCATCACCAAGGCGCAGGACCTGGCCTCCGTGGCGGTGGAGGACACCGCCGACAAGCGGCTGCGCATCGGTGACGTGGCCACCGTGGTGGAGGACCACCAGCCCCTCATCGGCGACGTGACACTGAGCAACGGCCCCGGGATCATGCTGGTGATCGAGAAGTACCCCGACGCCAACACCCGTGAGGTCACCCACGCCGTCGAAGAGGCGATGACGTCGCTCCAGCCCGGACTGTCCGGCATCACCGTCGACACCCACGTGTACCGGCCGGCGTCCTTCGTCGACACGGCGCTCGACAACGTGGGCCTGTGGGCGCTCGTCGCCGTGCCCGCCGTCTCGGTGCTGCTCGGCCTGTACTTCCTCTCCTGGCGCGTCGCCCTGATCAGCCTCGTGTCGATCACGCTGGCGGAGATCGCCGCCCTGTGGGTGCTCTACCTGCGCGGCTCGACCTTCAACATGATGGTCCTCGCCGGGCTGACGATCGCCCTCGGCGCCGTCATCGACGACATCGTCATCGGATTCGACCGCATCCAGAGACAGTTCCGGCGCGAAGATCAGGGACCCGACGAACGCCGGTCGGTGGCCGACGTCGTGGTCGACGCCACGGCGGCGGTGCGGCGGCCCGCCTTCTTCGCCACGCTGATCCTGCTGCTTGCCGTGGTGCCCATCGTCTTCCTGAGCGGGGTGGGCGGAGCGTTCGCGCGGCCGCTGGCCCTGTCCTACGTGCTCGCGGTGGCCGCCTCCACCGTCGTCGCCCTGACCCTCACGCCCGTCCTGGCCGCCACGCTGCTGGCGCGCACCAGGCTCGGACACCACCGCAACCCGCTGCTCGGGCGGCTCCACCGCGGCTTCGACCGGATCAGCCCCAGGACCCTGCTCCGGCCGGGCCTGGCGCTGGCCGCGGCCGCCGTGCTGGCCGGCACGGGCTTCGCCGTGTGGCCGCAGCTCGACGGCGCGTCCCCCATCCCGTCCCTGCACCAGCGTGAGCTGCTGATCCAGGTGGAGGCGGCGCCCGGTACGTCGCTGCCGGAGATGGACCGCCTCGGCCGGGCGGCGGCAGACAAGCTGCGCGCGCTTCCGGGCGTCGAGAGCGTGGGCGCCCACGTGGGCCGCGCCAGGGAGTCCGACCAGGTCGTCAACGTCAACTCCGGTGAGTTCTGGGTCAACCTCAAGGGCTCGGCCGACTACGACAGGACCGTCGCCGCGATCACCCGCACCATGAACGGCCAGGCCAGCCTCGACAGCGAAGTGGTGACCTACCCGCTGGCACGGCTGAACGAGGTCCGGGCCGACAACGGCGACGGCGCGCCCGTCGTGGTCCGCGTCTACGGCCAGGACCTGGGCGTGCTGCGGCAGCAGGCCCAGCAGGTGAGCAAGGCCCTCGCACAGGTCCCCGGAATCGTCCGGCCGCAGGTCCCGGACGTGGTCGAGGAGCCGACCCTCGAGGTCAAGGTCGACCTCGCGGCGGCCCAGAGCCACGGGGTCAAGCCCGGTGACGTCCGCCGCACGGCCGCCACCTACTTCTCCGGCCTGCCGGTGGGCAGCCTCTACGAGGAGCAGAAGGTCTTCGACGTCGTCGTATGGGGTTCGCCCGCGACCCGCTCCGCTCCGCAGAAGGTCCAGGACCTCCTGATCGACACGCCGAAGGGCGGCCACGTGCGCCTCGGCGATGTCGCGGCCGTCCGTGTCACGCCGTACCCGACGGTCATCGAGCACTACGCCACCTCGCGCAGCCTCGACGTCGTCGCCGACGTCAGCGGACGCGATCTGAACAGCGTCCTGGACGACGTCAGGAACCGCGTCCAGGCCATGCCGATGCCGTACGAGTACCACGCCGAGGTGCAGAGCGACGTCGCCCACCAGCAGAGCCAGGACCTGCGCATCGCGGGGCTCGTGGCCGCCGCGCTGCTCGGCACCTTCCTCCTCCTGCAGGCGGCCTTCAACAGTTGGCGGGCGGCGACGCTCGTCCTGCTCGCCCTGCCGCTGGCCGGCGTGGGCGGTGTGCTGACCGCGTTCGCCGTCGGCGGCGTCATGTCGATCGGCGCGCTCGGCGGCTTCCTGCTCGTACTGGGCATCGCCGTGCGCAACCTGGTGCTGCTCATCCGCGGCTACCAGGAGACCGAGCCGCGCGAGGACGGGACCGTCGACCCGCAGCGCATCGTCGACGCCACGCGCGACCGGGTCGGCCCGGTCCTGCTGACCGCGCTCGCCACGGCGGTCGCGGTGCTGCCCGCGGTCGTCCTCGGAACGATCGAGGGCATGGAGGTGCTGCACCCGCTGGCCGTCGTCGTGCTCGGCGGACTGGTCACCTCGACCCTCGTGACGCTGTTCATCGTGCCCGCCCTCTACATCCGCTTCTTCCCCTCCCCCGGCGGCCTCGGGCAGCGTCGCACCGGTCCCGAACCGGGCCTGTCGACGGCCGGCCGGGCCCCGGGCGCGACAGCCGCGGACGACGGCAGGGCGGAACGGCGAGGGGCACCCCGCAGCGGGCCCGGCCGACGTCTGAGCAGGCGCCGGTGGGCCGCGGGCCTGTCGGCCGCGGGGGTGCTGCTCGCCGGTGGAGCGAGCCTGTCGGCCTGCGCCGACCCGCAGTCCTCCGCGGCTCCCGCCGCCGAACACTCCGAGGAACCGCCCGCCGAGATCGAGGAGGTCGAGGAGGGGAAGATCCCCCACCTGACCCTGGCCGAGGACACGGTCCACCGGATCCACCTCACGACGGAGCCGCTGCGGCAGGCGCCGCTGGACGGCGCCGGCCCGCCGCAGACGCTCATCCCGCTGAAAGCGGTGGTCTACGACCCGGAGGGCAAGACCTTCGCCTTCACCAACCCGAAGCCCTTCGTGTACCTCCGGACCCCCGTCGAACTGGGTCGGTTCGGTAAGGACGACGCGGTCGTGAAGTCCGGCCTCACGGCGGGCACCCCCGTCGTGACGGTCGGTGCCGCCGAACTGCTGGGCATCGAGTACGAGACGGACGGCGAGCACGAATGACTGAGGAACGCAGCACTCTGATGCGCTGGATCGTCCGTTCCAGCCTGCGCTTCCGCTACCTCGTGGTCGCCGCGGCCGCGGTGATGATGGTCGTGGGCATCACGTCGCTGCCCCACCAGCGGGTGGACGTCTTCCCCGAGTTCGCACCGCCGCGGGTCGAGATCCAGACGACCTGCCTCGGCCTGTCCACGGCCGACGTGGAGTCCCTGGTCACCGTCCCGCTCGAACAGTCCCTCAACGGCCTCGACGGACTCGACGACCTGCGCTCCGAGTCCGTCGCCCAGCTCTCGTCGATCCAGCTGATCTTCCACGAGGGGGCCGACCTCTTCAAGGCACGGCAGGAGGTCCAGGAACGGGTGCAGCAGGTGTCGCACAGCCTGCCGACCTGGGCGGCCCCGCCGGTGATCATGCCGCCCGTCGCGGCGACCAGCCGCGTCATGAAGATCGGGATGTCCTCGGAGGACCACTCCGACAAGGCCCTGATGTCCATGTCCATGACGGCGTACTGGGAGGTCAGGGCCCGGCTGCTGCGCGTGCCCGGCGTCGCCAACGTGAGCATCTTCGGCGAGCGGCTGCAGATGATGACCGTCCAGGTGGACCCGACCAAGATGCAGGCCCACAAGGTCAGTCTCGACGACGTCATGGAGGCCACCGGCGAGTCGGTCGACTCCGGTCTGCTCAAGTTCACCACCGGTTCGGTCATCGGCACCGGCGGCTGGATCGAGACCCCCAAGCAGCGCCTCGGCATCCGGCACGTCCTGCCGGTCGTGACGCCCACCGACCTCTCCCAGGTGCCGGTGCGCGCGGAGAACGACCGCACCGTCCGGCTCGGGGACGTGGCCCTGGTGAAGGAGGCCCCCCAGCCACTGGGCGGCGACGCCATCGTCGGCGGCGACCCCGGTCTGCTGCTGATCGTCGAGAAGCTGCCCTGGGGCGACACCCCGGAGATCACCAAGAACGTGCAGGAGGCGATCGAATCCCTCGAACCCGGCCTGCCCGGCATCACGTTCGACACGACCATCTTCCAGCAGCAGGACTTCATCCACACCGCGATCGACAATCTGACCCAGGCCCTGGTGATCGGCTTCCTGCTGGTCGTCGTGGTCCTCGCGGCGTTCCTCTACGAGTGGCGCGTCGCGCTGATCAGCCTGCTGACGATCCCGCTGTCCCTCATGGCGGCCGTGCTGGTGCTCCACTGGCGCGGGGACACCATCAACACGATGGCCCTCGCCGGACTCGTGATCGCGCTGGGCGCCGTCGTGGACGACGCGATCATCGACGTCGAGAACATCCTCAGACGGCTGCGCGAGCATCGGAAGGCCGGCAGTGACACGTCGGTGGCGAAGATCATTCTGAACGCCTCGCTGGAGGTCCGGAGCCCGATCGTCTACGCGACGATGATCATCGTCGTGGCCACGGTGCCGGTGTTCCTGCTCCAGGGAGTGGCGGGATCGTTCTTCCGGACGCTCGCCGTCTCCTACACGCTGGCCATCATCGCCTCCATGGTCGTGGCCCTGACGGTGACCCCCGCCCTGTGCCTGATCATGCTGCGCAGGGCCAGGGTCGAACGCCGGCAGTCCCCGCTGCTCCGCGGGCTGCAGACCGGCTACACGGCGGGACTGCGGCGCATCGTCAAGCGGCCGGTGAACGCCTACCTGGTGTCCGGCGTGCTCGTGGTCGTCGCGGCCCTCCTGGTGCCACAGCTCAGCCAGTCCCTGATGCCCTCCTTCAAGGAGCGGGACTTCCTGATGCACTTCATCACCACGCCCGGCACGTCCGTGCAGGAAGAGCAACGCATGGTCTCCCGGGTGAGCCGTGAGGTGCGGGCCATCCCCGGGGTGCGCAACGTCTTCGGGGCCCACATCGGACAGGCTTTCCTGGGCGACGAGATCGCCGGGGTCAACTTCGGCGAGGGCTGGATCAGCATCGATCCCAAGGCCGACTACGACAAGACCCTCACGAAGATCAAGGAGACCGTGGCGCGGTACGCCGGCATCGAACAGGACGTCCAGACGTACCTCAACGAGCGCGTCGACGAGGTGCTCACCGGCTCCAAGTACCCGATCGTCGTCCGCCTCTTCGGCCAGGACCAGAACGTCCTGCGCGAGAAGGGCCTGGAACTCCAGGAGAAGATCGGCAAGATCGACGGCACCGAGGACGTCCATGCCGACCTGCAGGTCGAGGTCCCGCAGATCCAGGTGAAGGTCGACGTCGACAAGGCGGCGAAGTACGAACTGAAGCCCGGTGACGTGCGCCGCGCCGCGTCCACCCTCGTGGCCGGCGAGGAGGTCGGAGACATCTTCCGCGACGGCAGGGCCTACGACACGGTGGTGTGGAGCACCCCCGAGACCCGCGACAACGTGGCGGCCATCAGCCGGCTCCCGATCGACACTCCCGCCGGCACCCCGGTGCGCCTCGGTGACGTCGCCGAGGTGGTCATCGAGCCCCAGCCGAACGTGATCGCCCGCGAGAACGGTTCGCGACACCTCGACGTGAACGCCAGCGTCTCCGGACGCGGCCTCAGCTCCGTCGTCTCGGAGGTCAACAAGGCGATCGCCTCCACGGACTTCCCCCGCGGCTACCACACGGAGCTCCTCGGGGAGCACGAGGAGCGGCAGGCCGCCCAGCGGGTCCTGTTCTACAGCGCGATCTTCGCGGCTCTGGCGATCTTCGTGCTGCTCCAGGTCTCCTTCCGCAGCTGGCGGCTGGCGCTGCTGTCCTTCCTCACCCTGCCCATGGCCCTGGTCGGCGGTGTCCTCGCGGTCTGGATCGCCGGCGGGAACATCACGCTGGGTTCCCTGGTCGGCTTCTTCACCGTGCTCGGCATCGCCGCGCGCAACGGCATCCTGCTGATCAACCACTACCAGCACCTGGAGGAGCACGAGGGCATGGCCTTCGGGCCCGAGCTGGTGCTGCGCGGTGCGCGGGAACGGCTGTCCCCCATTCTGATGACCTCCCTGGCGACCGGACTCGCGGTGCTGCCCCTGGTCTTCCTCGGCAACCGGCCGGGCCACGAGATCGAGTACCCGCTCGCCGTGGTCATCGTGGGCGGTCTGGTTACGTCCACTCTGCTGAATTTGCTCGTCGTACCGTCCTTGTACCTGCGTTTCGGCAAGGGCTTCAGACGCCACAGGCCGCAGCATGAGGCGGCCGCCACGCACTGAGGCAGGCGGCGGACGGGGCCGCCGCCTCTCGGTGGAGCCCCACCCTGGCTCCACCGAGAGGACCGAACTGAATGCCCCGCCGCCTCCGCGCGTCCGCTGCCCTGCTGAGCCCGATCGTCGCCGCGCTGCTGCTGGCCCCTGGCGCGTCGGCCACCGACACCCCCCAGGCACCCTCTTCCGCCCGGGCCCAGGCGAAGAGCGGCCCGAGCTCCCAGGGCAACTGCGGACGGCCCCCCGCCCTCCGTCCGCACACCTTCCCCTCCCACCCGAGGGTGACCAACAAGTTCCTCCCGCTGAAGCCCGGCACCCGGCTGGCGGTGGCGACCGTGAACGGCACGCGGTACCGGCTGACGCTCCAGGACGAACACCG
>NZ_JBEXSZ010000121.1:0-26185 GCF_040613865.1 Streptomyces sp. NPDC006197
AATGCGGGCAGAGCGCATCGATGGGTTCCTTCCGTCCGCTGCGCGGGCTGACCCTCTGTCGGCTTCTCACGCGCAACGACATGGCCCACCGTCAGTTGCTGCATGTCCGTATGCCACTGGAGCTAGTGCATCCGGGGATTACGGGGCGTTCTTGTAGGCCCGAAAGGGCGCCAGCGCCGCATCCATGAAATGCCGTCAAGCCACCGGGCCACCGTGTCTCAGGTCTCCCCGATTCGGGGAGAGCCCGCGCGAGGACGGCTCCGTCTGCGTCTTCTGCGGCAACGATCTGCCGCAGACGTGAAACGTGGATCCCACCCCGTGACGACCGAGGGGCACAGCCACTCTGTCCGGGAGTCCGAACGGGCGCTTCAGGCGATGCCTACGTCACGATGGCGCAGTGCGGCTGGTCGCTTGGTGGACAGGAGCAGGAGCAGGAGCGCTCGTGCGGGGCCGCCTCGGCGCGGGCTGAGACGGTCCCGCCGCTGTTACCGGCGTCGAGCCGGCCTGTCAGTGCTGCCGGCAGTCCCAGTGGGCCTTCACCCAGTAGTGCTCCCAGTGGCCAGGCACGTAGACCCACTTGTCATACGGTTCGTAGTCCCAGTAGCCCTTGTGCCAGCCGCGGTGGTCGTCGTGGTAACCCTGGTGCCACGTCTTGTGGTGGTAGACCTTCTTCTCCCAGTGGCCCTTGACCCAGCGCTGCTCCCAGTGGTCCTTCTTCCACTCGCACCGATCGTGGTCGCGGTCATGGTCGTGGTGGACGGTCGCGATGCCGGTGGCGGAGCGGATGGGGCTCGCCGACCGGTACGCCCGGGAAGAGATCCTTTTGCTCGATCGGGGCTTGACGGGAGACAAGGGGCTCTCCACAAGGCATACTTACCGGTCAGTAATTCGCTCTGCCGTCCACGCGTCGCTCCTGCGCGCCTCTCCATCCTGAGGAAGACGATGCCTTCGACCCAACGATCCGCACTGATGCTGGCCGGGCTGCTCGCCTCTGCCGGTGCCGCCCATTTCGTCGCGCCGAAGCAGTTCGACGCGATCGTGCCGAGCGCCCTGCCGGGCAGCAGCCGCGGCTGGACCCTCGCCAGCGGTGCCGTGGAACTCGCCCTGGCCGCCGGCCTCGCGCTTCCGGCCACACGCCGGACGAGTGCACGCGCCACGGCACTGTTCTTCGCGGCGGTCTTTCCGGCCAACGTCAAGATGGCGCACGACTGGCGCCATCGGTCCACGCCGGCCAAGGCCGTCGCCTACGCGAGGCTTCCCCTTCAGATCCCCCTGATCCTGTGGGCTCGCAGCGCGGCTCGCGCAGTCGAGGACACCGCAGCGGGGCTCAGCCGACGGTGACGACGACGGAGTGCCATCCGCCGGCGCCGTCGGGGATGGTCCGGGTGCGTCGTTCGGTCTGCGTCGTGCCGGTGCGGTCGGTGGCACGGACGGTCAGGGTGTGGGTGCCGGGCGTGGCCGACCAGGGGAAGGACCACTGGCGCCAGGTGTCGCGGCTGTCCTCGGCGGCGAGGCCGGCCTGCTGCCAGGGGCCGTCGTCGACGCGGATCTCGACCCGGTCGATGCCGCGGTGCTGGGCCCAGGCGACGCCCGCGACCATGACCGTGCCGGCGCCCGGGCGGGCGAAGGGCTTGGGCGTGTCGATGCGGGCCTGCGTCTTGACCGGCGCGCGGCGGGCCCACTTCCGCTTGACCCAGTAGGGGTCGTAGGAGTCGAAGGTGGTGAGCTCGATGTCCTCGATCCACTTGCACGCGGAGACGTAGCCGTAGAGGCCGGGTACGACCATGCGCACGGGGAACCCGTGGTCGAAGGGGAGCGGCTCGCCGTTCATGCCGACCGCGAGCATCGCGTCCCGGCCGTCCATCACGTCCTCGACCGGGGTGCCGAGCGTCATTCCGTCGACCGAGCGCGCGACGAGCTGGTCGGCCGGCCCGCCCTCCGACGGTGGCCGGACTCCTGCTTCGCGCAGCAGGTCCGCCAGACGTACGCCGAGCCAGCGGGCGTTGCCGACGTAAGGGCCGCCCACCTCGTTGGAGACGCACGTCAGCGTGATGTCCCGCTCGATCAGCTCACGCCGCAGCAGATCGTCGAAGGAGAGGACCAGGTCACGCCGCATGCCCCTGCCGTGAATCCGCAGACGCCAGGAGCCTGCCGACACCTTGGGAACGACGAGGGCCGTGTCGACCCGGTAGAAGTCCTTGTTCGGGGTGAGGAAGGGGCTCACTCCCGGCAGCCGCAGGCCTGCACCCCGGGGGATCGCGGGTGCGGGCGAGGCCGGGCGGGGCAGGACGACGGCGGCCCGCGACGCCACCGCGTCACCGGAGCGTGACGAGGCGAGTCCGCGCCCGACCGTCCCGGCCACCGTGCCGCCCACGGCGGCCGCACCGGCCGCCAGCAGGAACCGCCGCCGGTCCCACGCGCTCGCCGGGCCGACGGGCTCGCTCCCGGCCGTGCCGCCGAGCAGACCGGCCAGAAGGAACAGCAACACTCCGCCCACGACCCCGCCGGCCAGCGACGGCACCGCGTCGGAGAAGGAGTCCGAATCCGGCCGGTCGAGCGCGGCGGCCGCGCCCACGACCCCGAACAGCGCCACTCCCGCGGCGGCCGCCCGTCGCCACCTCAGGGCGAGCACGCCGAGGGCCACGGACAAGAGGACGGTCACGACCAAGATCCCGGACTGCAGGACGAGCTTGTCGTTCGTCCCGAAGTTCCGGATGGCCCAGTCCTTGAGTCCGGCGGGCGTGCGGTCGATGGCCGCGCCGCCGACGGCCGTCAGGGGCCCGGTTTCCGGGCGTACCGCCGCGGAGGCGAGTTCGGCGACCGCTACGGCGGCGTAACCGGACACGAGACCGGCCAGGGCCGCCCACGACGCCCTGCTCAGAACCTTCTTGTCGATGCTCACGCCAGGACTTCGGAGCGCGGGCGCCCAAGGATGGGGCCGGTGAGGCGTTCGGTCGATCGGGTGAAGCCGCTCCGAAGGGGCGAGCCGGAAGCGACCCGGGAGCGAATGGGCCCTTGCAGCGGGTCACACGGACCGGGTCTCGGTACCGGCCTCCGTGCGGATGGGCCGACCCGGTGCTCCGGTCAGGGCGCCGACAACGGGGTGGCGCCGACCGGTCGGCCCCACCGGGGCGTGCGTGCGCGGCACGTACGGTCCGGGCGGGGCCACCTGCGGGCGGAGGCGTCAGTCGCCCGCGAGTAGCCCCATGGCCAGTTGGGTCGTCATCCGGTGCCACCGGCTCGCGCCCCGGAGCATGGTGTGGCCACCGACGGACATCGGGATCCCGACCGCGTCGGCCCCGATCGCCCGGGCCCTGCGGACGAACGCCCAGGACTGGGCGGCCGCGGTGATCCGGTCCGTCTCGTCGTGCAGCAGGTACAGCCGGCGTCCGGCGAGATGGGCCACCGGTTCCCCCGGCGGGCACCAGGGAGCGAGGGCGACGACGCCCCGGACCGCCGGGTCTCCCGCGGCGCGCAACGCGGCGCGCCCGCCCATGGAATGGCCTACCAGCACCACGGGCACCTCTCCGATCCGAGCCCGGAGCCCGGCCAGCACCGCTTCGGTGTCCTGGACCGGATCGGCACGCTCCCCGTTCCAGCCGCGGTGCCGGTAGCGGACCTGCGCCACCAGCACCTGGTTCGCCCGTGCAGGCCGAAGGAGGGCGGTGGCGAACGGCCGCATGCGCAGGGCGGGCAGGTCGAGGAACGGCGGCGCCCCGGGGCCTTCGGAGCGTCCGCCCGGCAGCACCAGCACGGCGCCCCGCGGTTCCGGGGGCGCGTACCGGACCACCAGGCCCTCCGCCAGTTCGCGCGGCGCGCGCGGAAGGGAGGTCACGGGCGCCGGCCGGGGGAGGGGCGCGCGGCGCCTCGCGGCGGCCGGGGCAGGAAGCCGCTGGTACGGGCCCGGTAGGCGGCGTAACCCGGGCGTCCGGACATGTGTGCCTCCAACAGGCGTTTCCCACTGCCCCAGATGAGCAGTGCGCTCATGACCAGCGGGGAGACGAGGACCAGAGCCGCGGTCCGCCAGGTGGCGCAGGCCGTCAGATAGAGCCCCCACCATACGAGGAAGTCCCCGAAGTAGTTGGGGTGCCGCGTCCAGGCCCACAGGCCCCGGTCCATGATCCGGCCCCGGTGGGCGGGGTCGGCCTTGAACCGGGCGAGCTGGTGATCGCCCACCGCCTCGAAGCACAGCCCGGCCGCCCAGACCACGAGCCCGAGCACGAACGGCGCGTCCGGCGGCTCGGGCAGTAGGACGGCGACCTGCACGGGCAGCGAGACCAGCCAGACGAGGGCCGCCTGGAGGAGGTAGACGGTGCGCAGGGCGTAGAGCGCGGGGCTGCCGGGGGCACGGGCCAGCATCCGGGCGTACCGGGGGTCCTCGCCCTGGCCGCGCCCCCGCCGGGCGATGTGGACCGCGAGGCGAAGGCCCCACGCGGCGGTCGCCGCGGCCACCGCCGTACGCCGCACGTCGTCACCGTGCCCGGCCGACAGGGCCCAGGCCACGACGGCGACCGCGGTGAACGCGAGCCCCCACGCCACGTCGACGACCCGGTGCACGCCCTTGAGGGTGCCGACGGCGAACGTCACCAGCAGGACCGCCAGGGCCGTGCCCGCCGAGGCCGCGAGGACGACGAGGGCCGGCGTACCGAGATCCGTCACCGGTCTCCTTCTTCCGCGTACCAGCGCACCGGAGTCGGCGGCATCGACGCCTCGCCGTCGTCGTCGGTCCGTACGGCGAGGATCTGGTCGACGCCCATGCGGTGTTG
Organism: Streptomyces sp. NPDC006197; assembly: GCF_040613865.1. Lineage (NCBI taxonomy): Bacteria > Bacillati > Actinomycetota > Actinomycetes > Kitasatosporales > Streptomycetaceae > Streptomyces > Streptomyces sp. NPDC006197. Next base: position 4,767 of record NZ_JBEXSZ010000121.1, read on the forward strand.
GGCGAAGGCGAGGCCGCTTCCGGCCAGGTACAGCCGCCACACGCGCGCGGTCGGTTCGCCGACCAGGGCGACGAAGTCGCTCCAGCGCTCCTCCAGGGTGCGGTGCCAGGCCGCGATGGTCCAGGCGTAGTGCTCGCGCAGCGACTCGGCGGACCGTACTTCCAGACCGGCGTCCTCCAGCAGGGAAAGAGTTCGCCCGAGGGGCCTCATGTGCATGTCGGGGGCGATGTACTTCTCGATGAAGGCGCCGCCTCCGGGCGCCACCGGGCCGCGGGACATCTGCTGCACGAGCAGCCGGCCGCGCGGCCGGAGCAGTCCGTGGAGCTGAGCGGCGAACGCCGGGTACTCGCGGTCGCCGACGTGTTCGCCCATCTCGATGGCGGTCACGGCGTCGTAGCCGCCGCCGGAGATCTGACGGTGGTGGCGCAGCTCCACCTCGACCAGGCCTCCCAGCCCGGCTCGCTCCACGCGCCCGCGGACGTACGCCGCCTGCTCGGCGGAGAGGGTGACGGCGGTGACGCGGACGCCGTGGTGACGGGCGGCGTGGACGGTGAGCGCACCCCAGCCGCAGCCGATGTCCAGCAGCCGCATGCCGGGCCGGAGCCCGAGCTTGCGGCAGATCAGTTCGAGCTTGTCGCGCTGGGCGTCGGCGAGCCCGTAACCGGGGTCGCCGGGCCGCCGCCAGTAGGCGCAGGAGTACGCCATCGACCCGTCCAGGAGCATCTCGTAGAAGTCGTTGGACAGGTCGTAGTGGTGGCTGATGGCGGCGCGGTCCCGGCCCGTGCTGTGCAACCGTCCGTGGAGGGCGGCGCGGGGGGCCGAGGGCGGTGCGGGGCGCGGGCCGATCACGCCGAGGGCGAGCGCGGTGCGGCCGGCCCGGGCGAGGTCGGCGGGCCCCGGACGAGTGCTCCGCCGTCTGGCCAGCCGCTGCCAGACCTGCCCAGGCTGCCGGCCAGGTCGCCTTCGGTGTCGATCTCACCGGCGATGTACGCCTCGGCGAGGCCCAGTTCGCCCGGCTGCCACAGCAGGCGCCGCACGGCGCGAGGACTGCGGACGACGACCACGGGGGCGTCGGACGGACCCGCCTCGCTGCCGTCCCAGGCGCGCAGTCTCACGGGCAGGGGCCCGGCGGGCAGGAAGGGGGTGAGGGCCGCGGCCAGCCGCGGTGCCGCGCCGGTGCGCGTGCGGGCCGTGGACGTGGGTGTCGAGGTCATCGGTTCTCCCCGTGCGGGTCGTCGGCGGTGAGCAGGATCTGTCGGACGTCGAGGTAGTGGGAGCGGAACCCCGCCTCCGAGTAGGCCAGGTACAGCTCCCACATCCGGCGGAAGACGTGGTCGAAGCCCAGGGCGTCGACCGCCTCGTGCTCGCTCAGGAACCGCTCCCGCCACAGCCGCAGCGTCTCGGCGTAGTGGTCGCCGTAGCTGACGCAGTCGATGACGCGCAGCCCGGCGGCCGCGCTCTCGCCGGCGATGGCCTCCGGGGAGGGGATGAGCCCGCCGGGGAAGACATACTTGCTGATCCACGTGTGCGTCCGCGCGGTGGCGAGCATCCGGTCGTGCGGCATGGTGATCGCCTGCAGGGCCACCCGGCCGCCAGGCGCGAGGAGGCGACGCAGGGTGGAGAAGTACTCGGGCCAGTACTCGGCGCCGACGGCCTCGACCATCTCGACGCTGACCACGGCGTCGTAGCGGCCTTCGACGTCGCGGTAGTCGCACAGTTCGACGCGGACGCGGTCGGCGTGTCCCGCGTCCCCGATCCGGCGCGCGGCGAGCGCCCGCTGTTCCTCGGACAGGGTGACCGTACGGACCTGAGCGCCGCGGGCGGCGGCGCGGAGGGCGAGTTCGCCCCAGCCGGTGCCGATCTCCAGGAGCCGGGTCCCCGCGCCGACGTCGGCCAGGTCGAGGAGCCGGTCGATCTTCCGGTGCTGGGCCGCCAGGAACGTGCCGGGGGAGGCCGGCAGCGCGTCGAAGACCGCGGAGGAGTAACTGAGGCTCGGGTCGAGGAAGAGGGCGAACAGCTCGTTGGACAGGTCGTAGTGCCGGTGGATGTTCTCCCGGGCACCGGCCCGGGTGTTCAGGTCCTGGACGGGCCTGCGGCGGACCCACGCCCCGCGCATTCGGTGCAACGGCGCGGGCACGAGGTCGTCGACGTGCACCGCGAGCACCGTGAGGAGGCCGACGAGGTCATCGCTGTCCCATTCGCCCGCCATGTACGACTCGCCGAAGCCGATCAGGCCGTCGGCGCCGATCCGACGGTAGAAGGCGTCGGGATCGTGCAGGACCAGTGTCGGCGGCGCCCCGGGCACGCCGGGCGGCACGGCCTTGTCGCGCCCCGCGCCGTGGAGCCGTATCCGCAGCGGAAGACGACCGAGGGCGCGTTCGACGATCCTCCGGGCGACGGCGGTGCGCACGGGGGACGTCCGGGGCGTCCGGGCGACGTCCGGCCAGCGCGTGGCGTCCACGGGGGCACGGTCACGGTGCGGGCGGACGGACGCGGCTGAGGGGAGGGAGACGGTCACCACATGCCTTTCTGGTCGGGTGAGGCGGCGGGCCGGGGATGGACGGGCAGCCCCTTGAGATACAGGCGGACGCCGTGCCGGCGGATGCCGAGCGAAACGGCGGCCGTCGACCAGGGGCGGCGCAGCGCGGCGGCGAGCACCGTGCGGGTGGTGGCCGGCCGGCGGTGGCCCCGCACCGTGGCGGTCAGCGGGCGTGCGTCGCCGTGGCGCAGCTGCACGGTCAGGTCGAGGCGGTCGCCCGGCAGGGGCACGCGCATGCGGTAGGTGCCGGTCACGTCGAAGAACGGGGAGACGTAGAAGTCCTTGGCGACCTCGTCCCGACCGTGCTCGTCCGGGTGCAGGAGATAGCAGTGCCGCTGACCGTAGGTGTTGTGGACCTCGGCGACGACGCAGATCAGGCGCTGCGTCCGGTCGTGGCACCAGTACAGCGTCAGGGGATTGAAGACGTGCCCGAGGACCCGGGGGTACGTCAGCATCAGGACGGGCCCGTCCGCCTCGGTCATGCCCTGGGCTGCGAGGTACGCGGCGACAGCCACCCGCAGTGAGGGGGCGTGGCCTCCGAAGTGGTCGCCGGGGTCGAAGCGGGCGAGGGGACGGAGCGGTCGGGGCAGCCGTGGAAGGTCGTCGACGTCCACGAGCCACAGGTGCGTCCGGTGCCGCAGCGCGTACGGCACCGGAGTGGTACGGGTGTGCGCGACCTCGACCTCGTAGAGGGCGGGGACGGAAGGAAGCAGACCGGGGGAGCGGGGCGGAGTGCCGACGGCTCCGGCACCGCCGTCGGGAGTCACGGTCACCACCTCACCCCCAGCCGGCGAGCCGCCTCGACGCCCGAACGGCAGCCGTCCTCGTGGAACCCCCAGCCGTGGTAGGCGCCGGCGAAGGCCGTGACGGAGGTGGTGAGACCGGGGAGCAGCTGCTGGGCCGCCACCGATTCCGGTGTGTAGATCGGGTGTTCGTACCGCATCCGCGCCAGCACGCTGGAGTCGTCGAGCCGGTCGTCCGGGTTGAGGGTGACGATGTGCGGTTCGGCGGACCCCAGGCGCTGGAGACGGTTCATGTCGTAGCTCACCTGGACCGAACCCGGCCGGGCCTCGCAGGAGGGCAGCCGGTAGTTCCAGGACGCCCGGGCGTGCGCGCCGCGCGGCAGCACGGAGGTGTCGCGGTGCAGCACGGTGGGGTTGCTGGAGTAGAGGAACGAGCCCAGGACGTCCTTCTCCAGGGGGGTGGGGTCGGCGAGGAGCCGCAGTGCCTGGTCGGGGTGCACGGCGATGACCACGGCCCGGTGTTCCGTCGACCGGCCCTCCGCCGTGACCACCCGCACGTGCTCGGGCCCCCGGACGACGGTCCGTACCCCCGCACCGGTGCGGATGGCGGCGATCTGCTGGGCCACACGCCCGACGTACACGGCCGATCCGCCGGTGACCGTCTTCCACTGCGGGGAGCCGGTCACCGCGAGCAGCCCGTGGTGGTCGAGAAAGCGGAACAGGTACGCGGCCGGGTACTGCAGCGCGGTGCCCGGCGAGCACGACCAGACCGCGGCGACGAGGGGGAGGGCGAAATGCTGGACGAAGTACGGCGAGAAGCCGTGTCGGCGCAGGAACGCGCCGAAGGTGCAAGTGCTGTCGTCGGCGGCGAGCAGGCGGCGCGCCGCCCGGTGGAACCGGGGCACGTCCGCCAGCATCCGCAGCAGGCGCGGCCGCCCGGCGTTGCCGCCGCCGAGGAGGCCGCGGGCCCCGCGGGCGCCCGCGTACTCCAGACCGCAGCCGTCACACCGCACGGACATGCTCATCTCCGCGTCCTGCGTGGGTACGTCCAGCTCGCGAAAGAGCCTCAACAGGTACGGATACGTGCGCTCGTTGTGCACGATGAAACCGGTGTCGACCTGGACCGTGCCGCCCTCACGCGTGGGCAGTCGGTGCGTGTGCGCGTGCCCGCCGAGCCGCTCCTCGGCCTCGTGGAGGACCACGTCGTACGAGCGGGACAGCACGTACGCCGCGGTCAACCCCGCCACACCCGCCCCCACGACCGCGATGCTTCGCCGGCGGTTCATCTCTCCACCCCTCGCTCCGAGCCCCGGGCCGGTGCGTCCGGGGTTGCCCCTCATCAGGACTTCGAAGCGGCCACGACGCCGGATGGGTGCGGCTTCGTGCGACGGGCGGCACAGCCGCCGGGCGGGTGGGAGCTACTGGAGACGTGTCGCAGTCCGGACGAGGTCGGCGACGGCTCTGGACCGGCTGTGCGGTGGCCAGGCGATCACGGTGGTGACTGTCGGCGCGTCCAGCACGGGCACGGCGGCGAGGTCATCGTGCAGTTGGGCCCGGCACGACTCCGGCGAGACCGCACAGGCACGGCCGAGCGCGACGAGCTGCAACAACTGCGCATGGTCGCGGACCTGCGGGCCGGGGCCGGGCGGGTAGGTGCCGTCGGGGCCGGGCCAGCGTGGCAGGGGCAGGCCCGGCAGCCCGGTGATGTCGGCCATGTGCACATGGGCCCGGGCGGTGAGCGGATGCCCGGCCGGCAGGACCGCGACCTGACTCTCCGTGCTGAGCTCTTCGGTGTGGAATCCGGCCGTCGAGTCGAACGGCCGGTGCAGCAGCGCCACGTCGGCCCGGCCCTCGCGCAGGAGTCGTTCCTGCTCGGCCGGACCGCACAGGATGACGTCGACGGGGACCGCGCCGGGTTCGGCGGCGTACGCGTCGAGCAGCCTCGCCAGCAGTTCCCTGGACGCGCTGGCCTTCGTGACCAGGACCAGGCCGGGGCGGCCGGTCACGGAAAGGGCGGCGCGGCGGGTCCGACGCTCGGCGGCCTCGACCGCGTCGAGAGCCGCCCGGCCCTCGACCAACAGCACCGAGCCGGCCTCGGTCAGCGTGACCGCGCGACTGGTCCGGTCCAACAACACTGCCCCGAGCCGGCGTTCGAGCCGCTGGATCGCCCGTGACAACGGTGGCTGCGCGATCCCGAGCCGCTGCGCGGCACGCCCGAAGTGCAGCTCTTCAGCGACAGCGACGAAATACCGCAGTTCCCGGGTCTCCATCCGGCCACGCTATCCCGTCCCGGATCAATACCCTGACGGTATCGTTGCGCACCCGATCGGTCTTGGACCCCCGCCGAGGTCCGAAGGCAGCATCGTCCCCATGACTGAACGGACGATCGCGCTGGTCACCGGCGCGAACAAGGGAATCGGCTACGAGATCGCCGCAGGCCTGGGCACCCTCGGCTGGAGCGTCGGCGTCGGCGCCCGCGACGACCAGCGCCGAAGCGCCGCGGTGGAGAAACTGCGCGCCGCCGGCATCGACGCGTTCGCCGTACCGCTGGACGTGACCGACGACGCGAGCGCGACCGCCGCCGCACGACTGATCGACGAACAGGCCGGACGCCTCGACGTGCTCGTCAACAACGCCGCCATCGCAGGCGACATGCCACAAGAACCCACCCGGATCGACCCCGCCACCCTCCACACGGTCGTGGACACCAACGTGATCGGCGTCATCCGCGTCACCAACGCGATGCTGCCGCTGCTGCGCCGCTCCGCCGCACCACGGATCGTGAACATGTCCAGCAGCGTCGGCTCCCTCACCCGGCAGTCAGGACCCGACGCCGAGCAGACGGCAGGCCCGGTGTCCGCGGCGTACGCGCCGTCGAAGACGTTCCTGAACGCCGTCACCCTCCAGTACGCCCGGGAGCTGAGCGGCACGAACATCCTGATCAACACCGGCTGCCCCGGCTACGTCGCCACCGACCTCAACGGCTTCCGCGGCGTGCGCACCCCCGAACAGGGCGCGGCGATCGCCATCGAACTCGCGACCCTGCCCGACGACGGCCCCACCGGACAGTTCTTCGACGACGCCGGCGTAGTGCCCTGGTGATGCGCACGGCCTGCCCGTCGTGCGCTCGCTGACCGCCCATGACCACTGACCCTTCGCACCGTTCACCCACAGGGCGGCCACCCCCGTCTGCTGCCGGGATGCCGGTCAGGCGGGCATGTTCAGGAGCAGCAGGGGCTTGGTGGTCGGCTGGGTCGATCCGCCCGCCGGTTCGACCGTCAGCCCGACGGCGTTCGCGTGCGCCGTGTCGCCTTCCAGGAACACGGTGCCGTCCCCCTGGATGAGACCGGCGGACCGCATGGTGCCGCCTTGGCCCAGCCAGAGCTGGTAGGTCTTTCCCGAGCCGGGGCTCGGCAGTCCGCTGGTGATGAAGACGGCCTTGCCCAGCTTCTGCGAGGACACCACGGAGGCGCCGGCGCCGTTGTCCGTACGGCCTTGCACGCTGCGGGCGTCCGGGGCGGCGAGGACCTCGCCCACCGCGTCCAGGCGCTGCTCGCTCTGAGCGGCGCGGCGTGCGGCGTCGTCGCTCTCCTGGTGCTGCCAGGCGGCGATGCCCGCGAAGGACACGGCGGCGGCCAGGCTCGCGGCCACCGCGAACGCCGCGGCCCTGCGGCGAAGTGCCGTCCACACCGTGGCCGTTCCGTTGCCCGGGGACACCCGGGGCGGGAGCTGCCGCACGCCGTCGATGTCGGCGATGACCCGCTGCTTCATGGAAGCGGGCGGGGCCTGCGACACGGCCCCGCCCATGCGCGCCGCGGTGGCCTCGAACTCGAACACCTCGCGTCGGCACGGAACGCAGGCCGACAGGTGCGCCGCGAAAAGTTCGCGCTCGCGCGCGTCCAGTGCGTTCAGCGCGTAGGCGGCGGCGAGGGCGTGCAGGTCGTCGTGGTGCTGCTTCATGCGCTCACCCCCATGCAGTCGCGCAGCCGGATCAGCCCGTCGCGCAAACGTGTCTTCACTGTCGGCAGCGGTGTACCAAGCGCCGCGGCCACTTCACGGTAAGTCAGGCCGCCGTAATAGGCCATGGTCACCGCCTGACGCTGGAGCTCGGTCAGGCCGCGCAGACAACGCCGTACCTGCTCGCTCTCCAGACGCGTCTCGACCTGCTCGACGACCTCGTCGAAAGGCCGGGAATGATCACAGGCGGCGGTCGCCTGCTCACGGTCGTAGGCGGCCTGAGCCGAGCGCACCCTGTCCACGGCCCGGCGGTGGGCGATCGTCGCCGCCCACGTCCGGACGTTGCCCGATTCCGGCCGGTAGCGAGCAGCCTGTCGCCACAGGTCGATCATCACCTCCTGGGCGACTTCCTCGGACTGGGCGCGATCCCTCACGACTTTGAGGACGATGCCGAAGACGAGCGGTGCGAGGGCGTCGTACAGGGTCGAGAACGCTTCCTTGTCGCCGTGGGCGACCTGCTGCATCACCGGGGTGAGATCGCCACCGTGCCTGGCGGCGCCGCCGAACGGCAGGGGCTGGGTCACCGGCCGGCTCCCGGGTGGTCGAGCGATCTGCAGGTGCCGGTGCCGGCCGGGGCGGGGGTCGCTGTCCATCGCATGGCTGTCCTTCGGCAGTGAGGGTTCGAGCGTGAAGGTTCACCCGGATCGAGGCCCGGGAGATCCTTCTCGTCATGTGCTTCGTGGCGGACGCGTGTGCGGATGGGTGGGCGGACGGCGCTTCTCCGCGATTGTGGTGCACCGGCGCACGCCCCATGTCCAAGCCTGGTCTCCGTCAGTGTCGCGAGGCCCCGAACTCCGCGTGTCGTGCCGAAGCCGCGTAGCGGTCCTCGGCGGCTCCGGAAGGAGCCGCGAAGTCCTGGCGCCTTGCCGTCGGGCGCGCCGTGGTGAGGAGCGCCTCGAACTCGCCGTCGTCCATGCTCCGGTCCGGCCGGGGGGAAGGTTCTGCGTGACGCAGGGTCGTGGTGGTCATGATCGGTCCTGTCAGCCGAAGGTGAAGACGTACGCCTTGATGCCGGACGCCGGCCAGAACGGGGCCGGCGCACGGAACGTAGAGCAGACCCAGACCGAGGCCCAAGGCGAAGGCGCCGCCTTCCCGGTTCACCCGGTGAGCCGGAATGCGCGAGAAGGGCCTCTCCAGCAGACGTTCGACGGGCGGAGAGAGCGGGCTGAGGCCGATCAGGACCAGCAGGGCGAGCCCGATGGAGCGGAGGACGTCGTCCGGCAGCCCCAGGGCGGAGACGATCGTCACGCCGAGCAGGGTGAAGGCGCTGAAGCTGACGACGAGGCCGGCCATGACCGCGTACGGGCGCCGGTTACGTGCTCTCTTGGTCGCCGACGGCACTGTCAGGATTCTCCCCGCCGGTTCGGAAAGGGTCTCCCCGGTGGGTTCGGCGGTGTGCGGGTCCTCGGTGCCGACGGTCGGAGCTCCCGCGAGAGACACCACCGGCAGGACTGGCAGGATGCAGGGTGAGATCGCCGTGATGAACCCGCCGATCAGGCCGATCAGTATCAAGGCCCACATGATGTGCCCTTCACGGTGCCGAAAGAACGTGTTGCTCTACGGCATGTATTCGGTGCCGTCGGCTCTTCCGACTGCCCTCATCCGCTCCACGGTCCGAACCGGCGAGTCGTCGGCCCTCGGCGGATCCCGTCCCGGCCGCCGGAGTGCGGCAGGGGCAGCCTGACGCGGAGGGCTACCCGTACGGCCGACACCGCCGTTCGCCACAGGCCGTCCAACGCGCGGGGAGGCGTGGCGGAGACCGGCGGGCCGTGCCGGTGAACCGGCAGCCGGGGCTTTGACGGAAGGTCTCGCGCGCCGGACCGCAGAGTCTGGAGGTCGTGCGAAAACCCCTTGCGCAATGGTCAAGAGTCGTTGACCATTACTCGCATGCCTACCGATGATCTTCCCGAGACGTTTCACGTCACCACGGACGAGCAACTGCGCGCCGTCTCCAACCTCACGCGCCACCGGATCATGGCCGTGCTCCGCTTCGAGCCGGCGACGATCACGCAGATCGCCGAGCGAGTGGGCCTGGCGAAGGGGAGTTCCAGCTATCACGTGCGGCTGCTGGAGCGGGCCGGCCTGGTGAAGGTGGTGCGGACGCGGAAGGTGCGGGGTGTCACCGAGCGGTACTACGCGATGGCCGCACGGTCGATCGTGCTGCCGGACCCGGGCGAAGGAGGGCCGGATGTGCTGATGCGCCATGCGGTGGCGGACCTGGAGGCGTCGCCGGCGGATGGCGAGCGGCACGTGCGGATGGCGCATCTGCGGCTCACCGAGGAGCAGTTCGCGCAGCTGGGGGCGCGGCTGCAGGCGCTGGCGGACGAGTACCGGGAGCTGTCCGATCCGTCGTTGCCGGACGCGTCGCTCGTCTTCGCGCTGTTCCACCCGGCACGGCGCGAGCAGGCCGAGGGGGACGCCAAGTGACCTCAGAGACTGGGAAGTTGCCCACCGGGTTCGGACGGCTGTGGACCGCGCAGACGGTGTCCTCGCTCGGTGACGGGGTGTCGCACGCCGCGCTGCCGCTGCTCGCGTTGACGTTGACGCGGGATCCGATGGCGCTCGCCGTCGTCGCGGCCGCCGGGACGCTGCCGTGGCTGCTCTTCGGGGTGCTCGGCGGCGCGCTGGTCGACCGCTGGGACCGCCGGCGCACGATGTGGATCATGGACGCGGCGCGTGCGGTGCTGCTCACGATACCGGCGGCAGCGACCGCGCTCGACGGCTTGAGCATTCCGCTGCTCGCGGCCGTCGCCTTCCTGCTCGGCCTCGGCGGACTCTTCTTCGACACGGCCGCCGCGGCCTATCTGCCGGATCTGCTCGGCCGCGACCCCGCACTCCTGGAGCGCGCCAACTCCCGCTTGCGCGGCGCGCAGACCGCCATGTCCGGCTTCGCGGGGCCGCCTGCGGGCAGTGCGCTGCTCGCGCTCGGGCGGGCGGTTCCGCTGCTCGCCGACGCGGTGTCGTTCCTGCTCTCCGCACTGCTCGTACGGTCGCTTCCCGCCATGCCCCGGCCCGTGCCGGAGGTCCGCGAGTCGCTGCTTCGCCAGGCGCGGGCCGGGGCCTCGTACGTCTTCCGGGACCGGCTGCTGCTCGGGCTCGCGCTCCGCCCGGCGGTCGGGAACATCGCCTTCCTCGCCGTGGAGACCGTCCTCGCCCTCTTCGCGCACGACCGCCTCGGCATCGACACCTACGGCTTCGGCCTGCTCCTCACGGCGGAGGCCACCGGCGGCCTGCTCGGCGCGGGCATCGCCTCCCACCTGGGCCGACGACTCGGCACCGGCACAGCACTGACCTGCACGGCCGCCGTCGAGGGGCTTGCCATCCTGGGCCTGGCCGCTGCCCCGAACCCATACGTGGCCGGGCTGGCGCTCGCCGTCTGCGGGGCCGGCATGGGCGCCACGATGGTGCTCGGTCCCTCCCTGCGGCAGACGATCGTCCCGACCCACCTCATGGGCCGGGTCGCCTCCACCTCCCGCATGCTGGCCATGTGCGCCGCCCCCGTCGGGGCCTTCCTCGGCGGCTGGCTGGCGACCACCTACGACATCCGCACCCCGCTCTACGCCGCCGCCGTCCTCCTCCTGGCGATGACGACCGTCACGGCATCCATGACCAGCAACCGCCGGGTCGAAGCGGCGCTGCGTGCCACCGCCCCGGCCGGCGGCCCGGATCAGCCGGCATCCAAGGATCCCGCCCGGGAGAGTGCATCCGACTAGCCGGGACGCCTGCCGCGAAGGCGCCCCGACGAAGTCCCGAGGCCCACGCAGTTCGATTCCCGGGCCCACCCGGGCGCCTCCCGAAGTGGTGAACATCTGCTGCCGGTTCCCGTGAACAGAGCCAGCCCAGCAGGCGCTCGCGGAGCACGACCTCGCCTGCTGACTCCGGCACCGGCAGGCCGCGCTGCGAGCAGCTTGCCGGTGCGCGCCGCACGGCACCGTCAGTGGTGCCAGTGGGACAGGGGAAGCATGTCGGGGGACAGGGAGCGGGCGCGCTGCCACATGCCCCGTAGCTGTTCAGCGGGCCGCTGCTGCTCCCCGTGAACGGCGTTGAGGATCAGCAGTCCGCCGGTCAATGCCGGGACGGCCCACTGCACCCAGTCCAGCTGCCGCTGGACGGCGGCGATGTCGGCCGGATGACGGTGCGTTTTTTCCTCGTCGCGGGAGTCGTCGGGGGCGACGTGTTCGATCTTCTTGCCGAGGACACGGCTGTAGGCAGTGGTCGCCAGTGCCGCCCCGGTCAGGACGGTCTTGGCGATGGTGGAGGCGGCCACGCCCTGCTGGGTGGCGACGCGGGCGGCGTTCGCGGCCAGCAGTCCGCTGGAGCCGACCAGATGCGCCGCGATCGCCATTCCGGCGACCGGCGTCCATTTCGCCCAGCCGGACGACGCGATCCGGGCCTGCTCCGCCCAGGTGGTGGTCTCGTCAGCGGCCGCCCTGTTCAAGGCGACCGCGCCCATCAGCGCCCCGCCGAACCAGGCCGCCAGGCCCACGTCGTGCATGCTGCGCAGGAGGGTGTTGCGTTCGGACATCAGGCTCTCCTTGATCCGCTCGTGGTACGCACAGCCGTCGGCGACGAACTGCCGGCGACCGGCTCAGGTCAGTCAGTCAGTCAGTGGAGAGAGCTTCGAGCAGATCGCCGACCTGAGGGTCGGGCAGGGCGCGGGCAACGTCGGCCTGAGCCACGATGCCCACCAGACGGTGGCCGTCGATGACCGGCAGACGTCGCACCTTGTGCTCGACCATCGTGCGCAGGATCTCAGCCGCGTCGTCGTCCGCGCCGATCGTGACCGCCTCGCCCTGCGCCAGCTCACCGGCCTTGACCCGGTCCGGGTCCTTGCCCGCACCCAAGACCTTCACCACGATGTCGCGATCGGTAAGCATGCCCTTGAGACGGTCGTCGGTGCCGCAGATCGGCAGCGCACCGACACCCATTTCGGTCATCTTCCGCGCGGCCTCAAGGACCGTCTCCTCCGCGCCGATGCACTCGGCGCCCTCCGTCATGATCTCGCGGGCAGTCGTCATCAGGCAGCCACATCCTTTTGGGGCGGTTCGAGGTGCGCCGGGCACCGGGCAGTGGGCCGGCGCGGGAACGCAGGACCGGTCCCCCGCCCAGGCTGTCTCTATCGCACCCTCGTGGCGATTCCACCCGCACGCCACGCAGCTGCACCCGCGTGCAGCAGCCCTCGCCGAAGGGGACAGCAGGCATGCCGTCGGATCAGCACCGAGACCGCCCGAACCACCCGCCGTCACTCTCCGTCGCCGGCGGGCGCAGCGCACACAACAACGTCCTCGCCACTGTCCCGGGACGCTGTAAGGGTCTGGTCAAGCAGGGGCAGCAGCCCCAACGGAAGGAGACGGTGGCAGAGCCTGCGGGCGGCCGCCGTGCCTCGGCGCCGCCCATCAGCCGGGCACGGGGCCGCCCATCAGCCGGGCACGGGGCCGCACATCAGCCGGGCACGGGGCCGCTGTTCTGCGTCGGCACCCCGCGTGTTCCGGCCGGAGCACGCGGGCCGGCGACGAAGGTGAAGGGGCTGATGGAGGGGGCGCGCTCGCGATCGGCCCCGTCATGTGGCGCCCCTCGCAGTCCGTGGCAGGGGCCGGGCCGGCGCGAGGCGCGGGACAGGCGGCGTGACCGGCTCCGTGAGCCATGCGCGGCGTGACGTGGCTGTGCGACGACCGGCGGAGGTGCGGTCACGATGCGGAGACTGCGGTCACGATGCGGAGACGGCGGTGACGTCGAGGCCGCGGGTGGTGACCAGGTGGGCGCTGCCGTCGGCCAGCCGGTAGGACAGGCCCACCACGGCGGTCTGTCCGGCCTTCACCTGGTCGGCGAGCACCCGGGAGCGGTCCAGCAGCAGGTCGACGGTGTGCCGGGTGTGCTCGGCGATGATGTCGCTGTCCTGGGTGAGGCCGGCGGAGCGGGCGGCCAGCACGCTGGGCGTGACCCGCTCGATGACGTCCCGTACGTATCCGGGCGCGGCCACCCCGTTCTCCACGGCGGCGCGGGTGGCCGCGACCGCGCCGCACGAGTCGTGGCCGAGGACGACCACCAGGGGGCAGTTCAGCACGCTCGCCCCGTACTCGATGCTGCCCAGCACCTCGGGCCCGGTCACGTGGCCCGCGGTGCGGACGACGAACAGGTCGCCGAGGCCCTGGTCGAAGATGATCTCTGCGGCCAGGCGGGAGTCGGAGCAGCCGAAGAGCACCGCGAAGGGGCTCTGGGCCGGTGCGATGTCGGAGCGGCGCGCGGCGTCCTGGTTGGGGTGCTGCGGTGTTCCCGAGACAAATCGCCGATTGCCGGCCAGCAGCATCTCGAAGGCTTGCGCGGGGGTCGGTATGGGGGCGTCAGTCATGGTCGCAGGCTACGGCCAGGCCCAGGTCACCGCGCGATGAGGGGTGAGCCCCGCCGCTGTCCGTCGGCAGTCCGGACGCCGGGCGAGGGCGGCCTGAACCCGGACCCTCAACGCGCGGCGGAGCCACTCATCCGGCTGCGGCTGTACGTGCTTCCCGTGGGTCCGCTGGACCGGGGGCTCACCGAAGCCGACAGCAGGAGCCGGACGACGGGGCCCGGTGTTCTCGGAGCCGTCGGCCCCGGCAGGCCAGGCCCGCGCCGTCGCCGCGACCGAGGACCGCCCCACCGTGACGTGGGGCCTCCTGTCCTGCCCGCACGGCACGGCCGACCGCGTCCTGGCCGGAGAAGAGGGCTGGCCGCGCCGGTGGCGCGCGGGTTGCGGTGGGCGTAGACCGGAGATATGGCCGGTACGCGGCGGGCCTGCGCGATGTGCCACGCGCCGCTGTCCTCGGGCGCGGCGCCGGGGCGCCGGTACCGCTCGACCGCGTGCAAGTCGGCCTGGCTCCGGCAACGCCGCCGCGACGACCGCGCAGTCGATCTCAGCGTGGCGGGAACGGAAACGGACAGGTCCGGCGGAGGTGGCCGTGTGACGGCTGCCCGACCGGGTGGCCCGCCCCCTCGACGGCACCGGCCGAACGGAAGGACCGTGGAGGCATGACCAGCCTGTTGCGGGAGGCAGCGGCGCTTGTGCGACGCCGCACAACCGGGCAAGGCCGCGGAGCAGGCGAGCGGTGGATGGTGGACCAGGATGGAACGGTGTGACGCGTGCGGTGGCGTCATCCCCAGGGGCGCGGAGGTCTACGGGCTCGTGCGTGACTCCTCTGCCGTCCATCGGTCCAACCCGGTCCTCGACGGACTGCGCGTCATCACCGCCTGCTCGACCTCGCATCTGGCGCGACTGCGGCAGCCCTACCGGCAACGGCCCTTCAACAGCGTCGAACTGTGGGCCCACAAGATCTCGGACGCGCTGGCCCGGCACCCGCAGGGCCTGGAAAGACAGCGCCTCATCGACGAAACCGGGCTGAACACCCTCCAGATCGAGCGCGCCCTGACCTGGATCGCGGAAGGTCAGCAGGACCGGGGTGAGCGCGGGTAACCCCGCGTCACCGCGGACCGGGGCCGGGGGTTCACCGCGGACCGGGGCCGGCACGATCGTCGGCCTGCCCCGGCCGTTCCGCCTGCGGGCGCAGCTACCGGACCTGATCACTCTTCGGACAGCGCGCCATGGGCACACGCCGCCTGAGTACGACCGGCCCCGTGCACCAGTCCCAGATGTCTGGTTTCTGGTATTTCAGGCCGAACTGGCACGATGGCTCCATGGAGCCGCTGCCGACCCCCTGCCCCGCTCGCCTGGTCCCCGACGTCACCGGCGGCGGCTTCGACGTCGCGTACCGGCAGGCCCAGGCGCAGCACGCAGTGTTCGTGGCCATCGAGAGCCAGGGGCAGTGGTGGACGGTGAAAGCGGACACCCTCACCGCAGGCCCCGGGCACGTCGTCGACGACACCGTGAACGACGCCGCCCGCGACGCCGTCATCCGCCTGGTCCAGGCCGACGAGGTCCGCTCGGACGCCTACCCGGGCCCCGTCTACTTCGTCCTGCACGGCGTGACCGGCGAAGACCGTGCCCGTGAACTCGCCGCCGCCCTCCACGCGGCCCTGTACGGCGACCTGGAACCCCTGACGGCAGCCGTGCCCACGGATGAACACCTGATGTGACAGGCCGGGGGACGGCGAGGTCGGCCGGTTCCCGAGCGGTGCGCTCCAGCTCCAGGCCGGAGCCGATGCGGATCGACGCCTCGCTGGGCAGGGCGAGGTGGTGCCGTCCGGCTTCGGCCTCGGTATGGGCGCGCTGCTCGTCGGTGATGTCGAGCAGGGCGGCGATGACCCCGATCGGCCGGCCGGCGGGATCTTCGACGCGGACGTAGGAGCACGACCAGACCCGGTCGCGGTCGGGGGCTGCCGGGGTGCGTCCGGCGCGGCGGCGGTCGAGCACCGGCAGCCCGCTGTCGAGGACGGTACGCATCGCTTCTTCCCTGTCGCGGGCGTTGACCTCCGGGAGCAGCTGGGACAGGCGCCGGCCGATGCGGGCGGACTCCGGCAGGCCGTTCATCTTCTCCAGAACCGGTCCAGAGCCGGGTTGACCCGCAGGAATCGCAGCTGGGCGTCCAGGACCGCGATGCCGACCGGCGACCGGGCGAACAATCCGTCCCACGCGGCCGAGGAGCTGCGAATGCGGCGGGCGGCGTGGGCGTCGGCGGCGAACACCACGACCGCGGCCGTGTCCTCATGCCGCTCGGGCAAGGGCTGGCCCAGATCTCCAGCTCGATCGGATGCCCCTTGGCACGCCAGGCGGTGACCGTGCCCATCACGCCCGGCCGGAGGCCGCGGCCCCCCACAGCGAACGCCCCACCCCCCGGTCCGCCCCGGATGCAGAAGGTCCGCGATGCGCCGGCCCACCACCTGCTGCGGGGCGCACCCCGACAGCTCCTGGGCCGCGTGGTTCCACCGCGCGATGATGCCGTCAGCACTGGTGACCACCTGGGCCACCGCCGGCGCGCCCATCCATCCGCCGGCGCGTGCCTCGCCGGGCCGGGCGCCTCTGCGTCACGCTGCGGTGTCCTGGGCCGTCGGCGGCGGCAAGCTGCGGACGGGGCCCGTGGCCGGCCCCCATCTACGGGGGCGACCGGTGCAGTGGCTGAGCCCTTCCTCAGGTGGCGTTGTCGTGCCCGGCATGAAGAGACCGGGAAAACGACCGATAGAGGGGGTGATTAGCCCATCTAAGGCAATTATCGGGGTATGGGCCAGGGAGTAAGCGCCCTCTTCCAGGAGGCAATCATGGCGTCAACACACCGCGCACCCATCGAGGAGCACCCCGACCTCATGGAACTGCGCGCACGGCACGACCGAGCCGCCGCCACCCCACGAGCCCAGATGATCGAGGCACTCGCCCTGATCACCGGCCTCTACCTCGCGGCGTCTCCGTGGATCGTCGGCTTCAACGGCTTCACGACCCTCGCCGTCACCAACCTCATCGCGGGAATCGCCTACATGCTCCTCTTGGGAGGCCTCGGCAACTCCTACGAGCGAACGCACTCCATGGCCTGGGCGGCGGCGGCCATCGGCATCTGGACCTGCATCGCCCCGTGGGTCGTCGCCGGGGACGTCGCCCACACCCGCTCCATCACCAGCAACCTGATCACCGGTGCCGTCGCCACCCTTCTCGCCCTCGCGGCCGCCTCTGCCGCTCGTGACAACGGGACCTCGCGTGCCCGCCCAGGCCGTTCTGCCGAAGGCCGCCGCACCATGCCCTAGCCCATACGACGACCGACTCTCGCACGCGCCGCCAGGAGATCTCTCCTGGCGGCCTGCTCATCGGGCAGCCCCGGTACGGCCTGCCGTACGGAAGGCCTCGGGCAGGCGGCTCTGTCACCCGTCGGCCGGACCGGCGAGTGCAGCAGGCCGGACGGCCCGTGCTCTCCGGGGACGGGCGATCTGACGAACGACGACGAGCCCCCTGTCCGCAGCCTCAGCTGCTGCCTGACCCGGTCGTTAGAGGTGCAAGGGGCCGTACCGAAGCGATCGAACGGCCGAGGGGGAGGACAACCCCGTACTCCACAGGTGCCCGGTCGACCGTGACCGCCAGCCGGCGGCCCTGCTCGCCCCCGCCCGGGTGTCAGGCACGCACCCGGGTCGTCCGCCCGGGATGCCCGCGTGCGGCCTCCGCACGGGCGCGGCGTCACGTGCCCGCCGAACGGATGGTGGCCGTCGCCGGAGGAACCAGAGACCGGCAGGTCAGCGCGTGTGTGATGAAGCGATTGATTCCGAGCGCGCGTGTTCTGACGGCCTGTCCGACGGCGGCCTGCCTAGGGTCGCTCTGCCCCACGTGTTCCCCTTCACCCTTGACGGAGTTCCCATGGCCACCTCCACGGAGCCGCCCACCCTCGTGCCTGTGCGGAAGAGGGGCAAGGGACAGATCGTCGTGGACTGGCTGACGACGACGGACCACAAGAAGATCGGGCATCTCTACCTGATCACGTCGTTCGTCTTCTTCCTGATCGGTGGAATCCTCGCCCTGGTGATCCGTGCGGAACTGGCGCGGCCGGGTCTGCAGATCGTCTCTCCCGAGCAGTACAACCAGGCGTTCACCCTCCACGGCACGATCATGCTGCTGCTCTTCGCCACCCCCACCTTCGCCGGCTTCGCCAACGCGATCATGCCGTTGCAGATCGGCTCACCCGATGTCGCCTTCCCGCGACTGAACATGTTCTCGTACTGGCTGTTCCTCTTCGGCGGGCTGATCGCCTTCTGCGGCATCTTCACCCCGCAGGGCGCCGCGGACTTCGGATGGACCGCCTACACGCCGCTCAGCGGCGGGGAACGCACGCCCTACGTCGGCGGCGACATGTGGATCATGGGGCTCGCGCTCGGCGGCTTCGGGACGATCCTGGGCGCGGTCAACTTCATCACCACGATCATCTGCATGCGCGCTCCGGGCATGACGATGTTCCGCATGCCGATCTTCACGTGGAACGTGCTGCTGACCTCGGTGCTCGTGCTGTTCGCGTTCCCCGTGCTGGCGGCGGCGCTGTTCGCGCTCGAGGCGGACCGGCAGTTCGGCGCGCACGTCTACGATCCGGCCAACGGCGGAGCGCTCCTGTGGCAGCACCTCTTCTGGTTCTTCGGCCACCCCGAGGTCTACATCATCGCGCTGCCCTTCTTCGGCATCGTCACGGAGATCCTGCCGGTCTTCTCACGCAAGCCGATCTTCGGCTACGTGGGGCTCATCGGCGCCACGATCGCCATCGCGGGCCTGTCGGTGACGGTGTGGGCGCACCACATGTTCGCCACCGGTGCGGTGCTGCTGCCGTTCTTCTCCTTCATGACCTTCTTGATCGCGGTTCCCACGGGGGTGAAGTTCTTCAACTGGATCGGCACGATGTGGAACGGGTCGCTCTCGTTCGAGACGCCGATGCTGTGGTCCATCGGCTTCCTCGTCACCTTCCTGTTCGGCGGTCTGACCGGGATCATCCTCGCCTCGCCGCCCATGGACTTCCACGTCACCGACAGTTACTTCGTCGTCGCCCACTTCCACTACGTGGTCTTCGGGACGGTCGTCTTCGCGATGTTCGCCGGGTTCTACTTCTGGTGGCCCAAGATGACCGGCACCATGCTCGACGAGAGGCTCGGCAAGATCCATTTCTGGACGCTCTTCGTCGGCTTCCACAGCACCTTCCTCGTCCAGCACTGGCTCGGGGCCGAGGGAATGCCCCGGCGGTACGCCGACTACCTGCAGGCCGACGGCTTCACGGCGCTGAACACCATCTCCTCCATCGGCGCGTTCCTGCTGGGCATGTCGACCCTGCCGTTCTTCTACAACGTCTGGAAGACGGCCAAGACCGCCCCGCGGGTCACCGTGGACGACCCGTGGGGCTTCGGCCGCTCCCTGGAATGGGCGACCTCCTGTCCGCCGCCCCGCCACAACTTCCTCACCATCCCGCGCATCCGCTCCGAGTCCCCCGCCTTCGACCTCAACTTCCCCAGCCTCGCGGCACTCGACTACGGCCAGAACCACAAGCGGGACGTCATCGACGACCCCGGCGCCGCGCGCGGCCCCCAGGAAGGCCGGTAGACATGGCCCTGCCCGGCCGTCGGGAGCCGTACGGCTCCGCGGAGCACGAGGGCGGCGACGCCCCGTGGCCGACCGGGCCCGGCGCCCGCCTCCCGTACGCCGACACCGCGGAGGCGGCCGCCGGCATCGCCCGGCTGGAGGGGTACCTGCTCGCGCACCGTGTCAGGAGCGAGGCCGCCGAGGCCGGCGCCGCCTTCGCCCGCCGGTTCCCCTGGCTGGGACCGCGAGAGGAGGCGGAAGTGGCCCGCGTGTTCGAGCAGGAGCACCGGGCCGTGCGGCACCGGATGCTCCAGGCCACCGCCGCACGGGCCGAGGAACTACGCCGGGAGTACGGCCACCGCTACGCGTGCCTGCGTCGGCGTCTGGTCGCCACGTTCCTCTGCCTGGTGGGCGGCATGACCGTCGTGCTGGGGGTGGTGGTGCGGGGCGCCGGTTAGTCAGGTGCGGCGTCTGCGGTCCAGCCACCAGAGCAGCACGGAAGCCGCGCTCAGGACGACCAGGACGCTGCCGGCGACGATGGCGAGCGTGCGGTCCGCCGTGTCCACGGCGGTGTTCTGGGCGTCCAGGACGAACGGCGAGACGAGCAGCCACACGCCCGCCAGGCCCACGACGGCATCGGACCACAGACCCCCGCCGCGGTAGATGCGCCGGCCGGCGGTGAACGCGACGACGAGCCCGACCAGCATCTCGTTCATCTGCGCGTCTTTCGGCCCGACCTGCGTGGCCATCGGCATCACCAACAGCAGCACCGAGACCGCCAGCATCAACAGGCCCAGGATCTGGTCGTGGGCCCCCTGGCGCAGTACATGAGGTGGATCCGAGACGCGCGGTGTCAGACCCCGATCGATGTGGACCACCATGGCTCCCCATCTCCTCCCAATGTGGCGAACGGCGGCTACCCGTCGAGCCCGGTCACACACGCCGACTGCGAGCAGCGGCCGGGCCCCGCACCCTGTGGACCCTCGCCCGCCGGCTCTACCGGGAGATCGGGCTCATCGAGGAGGAGCACGTCGCCCACTACGAGTCCCTCGTCGACCTGGGGGAGACGTGGGTCGAACGTCCTGGCGTTCGAGCCGAACAAGGACCACCTGCGCGAACTGCCCGCGACGCGGATCGACCTCACCACCCTGGGCGCCGGTTACGTCCGTGAGGCCCACGAGCGCTTCGAGCAGATGCGGCGGCGTCTCCACGTGGCGCTCCTCATGCAAGGAGAAGCGCTCCACCCCGGGGTCGAGAGCGCCGCCGCCGACCTCGCCCTCGGACCCGTGGCGGCCGTCGCCGACCAAGCGCGGGACGCCATCCGCCGCAGCATGGACGGCGGGGACGGAGATCCGAAGAGGCGAAGGGAGGCGTGGGCTGCCGTGACCGGGCGAGGCGCTGGTGACACCGGTGCCCGTGGGGCAGGGTCAGCGCCTTGGCAGGCGGTGCAGGACGACCTCGTCGAGTACCCCGTCCCTCACCAGGCACGTCATGTACGTGGCGTACGGCTGGCGTCTGCGGTCCGTCGGCGACCCGGGGTTCAGCAGGCGCAGCTTGCCTGGCGCCGTGGTGTCCCAGGGGATGTGGCTGTGACCGAAGACCAGGACGTCCAGGTCGGGGTACAGCGCGGCGCAGCGGGTCTCCCGGCCGCGGCTCGCCCCCGTCTCGTGGACCACGCCGAACCTCAGGCCCCCCAGCCTGACGCGGGCCACCTCCGGCAACCGCGCCCGCAGTTCGGGGCCGTCGTTGTTGCCGAACACCCCGACCAGGCGCCGTGCGCGTCCCTCCAGCAGGTCCAGGGTGGCCACGTCGACCCAGTCCCCGGCGTGGACGACGACATCCGCCCGGTCCGTCTCGCGCAGGACCTCGTCGGGGAGCCGCCTGGCGCGCAGGGGCACATGGGTGTCGGAGAGGAGCAGCAGCCGTACGGGCGGGGCCCCCGCCCCAGTCGTGTCGTCGCCCATCGGTCTGCCTCCTCGTTCCGCCCGCCTGGTGGGACGTCGGGTGTACTCCGAGTCACTTACCGCAGGCGTCCTTGCGGGGGAGTGGCCGCCCCCGGTGCGGCGGCCCGAAATCGGCCACCGTCACCGGCGGGTCGTCCGTGCCCCGGACGGTGACGGGCTTGCCGTCCATCTTCAGCGTCGGGGTGCCCCGCACCCCGCTG